>JAISUX010000045.1 GCA_031271805.1 Tannerella sp. | reverse complement strand
ATGGTCAAACAGGGTTATTTGGTAAACCAGTGGTACAACATGAAGGCTGACTGGGTAATGGCTCAAACTCGCGGAAGCGTTGACCAGGATTTCGCCAAGCTTCCCTACAAAAATATTATTCGCCCTATGTTCCCATTAGACCCCGATATGCCCGACCCTGAACTAAATGTGATATTTGTACCCTCGGCAAAATACCTGTATGGCAGATAGTCCATTAATATGAAGCAATACATAGATTTATTGGAAAGAGTCCTTAGGGAGGGTGTAAATAAAAACGACCGTACAGGCGTAGGAACAATAAGTATTTTCGGCCATCAGATGAGTTTCGACCTCGATGATGGCTTCCCGTTGCTGACAACCAAGAAGTTGCACCTGAAATCAATTATTCACGAGTTACTGTGGTTCCTGAGAGGAGAGACCGACGTCAGTTACTTGCAGGAAAACGGGGTAAGGATATGGAACGAGTGGGCTGATAAGGACGGCGATTTGGGGCATATTTACGGTTATCAGTGGCGTTCGTGGCCGGATTACGACGGAGGGCATATCGACCAAATCAGGGAGGCAGTCCGGATGATTCGTGAGAATCCCGATTCGAGGCGGATAATTGTTAGTTCATGGAATGTCGGCGATCTCAAAAATATGAATCTTCCGCCCTGTCACGCATTTTTCCAGTTCTACGTCGCTAAGGGGCGTCTGAGCCTGCAACTCTATCAACGTAGCGCCGACATATTTCTTGGCGTTCCGTTCAATATCGCTTCATACGCGCTGCTTTTGATGATGGTTGCACAGGTGACGGGCTTGCAAGCGGGCAATTTTATACATACCCTCGGCGACGCGCATATCTATCTCAATCATATTGACCAGGTACGGATTCAAATGCAACGCGAGCCGCGCCCCCTTCCGAAAATGCTCATCAATCCTGAGGTCTCGGATATCTTCGGATTCAAATACGAAGACTTCGTATTGACTGATTATGATCCTCATCCGCATATCAAGGGAGATGTAGCCGTATGATTTCAATAATTGCAGCAATAGGGGAAAATCGGGAAATCGGTGCGGACAACGGACTCCTTTGGCGCTTGCCGGATGATATGAGGCGGTTCAGGGAACTGACCACGGGGCACACCGTGATCATGGGACGCCGTACTTTTGAATCCCTTCCGAAGGGGGCTTTGCCGAACCGCACTAATGTGGTGATAACAGGAAACTCATCCCTGTCCTTGGATAACTGCATTTTATTCAATGATTTATCTGCCGCAATAGAGTATTTTAAGGAAGAAAGCGAGATTTTCGTCATAGGAGGTGAGAGCATTTATCGGCAATCTATGGCTTTTGCCGACAAATTGTATATCACTTTAGTTCGCCGTTCTTTCGCTAACGCCGACAAGTTTTTCCCTGAAATTCACGCATCAGAATGGGTTTTAACCCAAAGCGAAGCCCACGAATCCGATGCCAAAAACCCCTTTCCTTATGTGTTTCAAACATATATTAAGAAAAAATAAACAAAAAATAGGTACAATATACTGTAAATATCACTATCTTTGCACCGCAATAATTTTAAAATTCACAGAGATGAAACGTTTTTTCTTAACATTCGCAATGTGCACTTTTTTTGCAATTGCGGCTTCGGCACAGCAAAAAGAGGCTTCAATCGCTGTTATAGACAGCGCAGTTTTTGATTTCGGGAATATCAATGAAGCTGATGGCCCCGTCACTCATGTCTTCAAAATAAAGAATGAAGGCGAACTACCTTTGGTTATCACTAAAGTACAGGCGTCCTGCGGCTGCACCACCCCTGATTGGACAAAAGAACCCATCGCTCCGGGCAAAACGGGAGAAGTAAAGGCTACTTACGACCCCACCGGACGCCCGCACGGATTCACAAAGACAATTTCGGTTTACAGCAACGGCAAAACCGGAACGTACATACTGACTATCAAAGGAAACGTAATCCCCAAACAATAGATAAATGAACAAAGTCAGTAAAAGGTTGAAAATCCTGCTCGGATTTTTAATCATTAGTTGTGTTGTGTCCGCTCAAAACTCGAAGCCGACATTCACGTTTGATAAAACCGAGCACGATTACGGAACGATTAGCGAAAACGGAGGCTTGGCGAACCATACGTTCACTATCACAAACACAGGCTCCGATGCGCTAACTATCAGGCAGGTAGTAGCCTCATGCGGCTGTACCAAACCCGATTGGACTACTAACCCCATTGACCCCGGCAAGTCGGGCGAGATAAAAGTGTCTTACGACCCGAATGGACGCCCCGGATTGTTTCAGAAAACTATCACCGTATATGTCGTTGACGCCGATCCGGTTGCCCTGACTATCAAGGGAGTGGTCGGAAACAAGGTCGAAGATACGATAAAAGCGCCTGTTTTGACCTTTGATGAACTCGACCATAACTTCGGGACAATCGGTGAGAATGATGGCCCTGCGGATCATACCTTTTACTTCACTAACACCGGAACGGCGCCCCTTGTAATCAGCCGTGTACAGGCCTCTTGCGGCTGTACCAAGCCCGAATGGTCGAGAGAACCGGTGCAGCCCGGCCAGAGAGGCTTCGTACTTGTCTCTTACAATCCGGTTGGTCGTATCGGCGTTTTCAACAAAACGGCTACCGTTTACACTAACGAAACCGCTGGCGTCAAAAGCCATCGGCTGTCAATCAAAGGCAACGTAGTCGAAAGACCGAGCGATCCGCCGGTAACAGCCTACGCCGATACTATCGGAGGCATTGGCGTGCAGTTTACCGACCTGTCATTCAGCGACTTATATCAGCTGGGCATAAACGGCCATACTATGTATATTAAAAACTGCAATGAGCAGACGGCCTATCTGACATTCGAGAATGTGCCTGATTACGTGACGATTAAATATCCCGATTCGCTCAAAGCAGAATGGCCCGGGCAAATGTCTGTCATGATAGACGATGCTAAAGCGAAAAATAAGCGCGGGCGCGTCATCGAGAGCTACAAGTTGGTAATCCGAGACAGGGACGGCGCAGTCCTCGGAAGCGGGAATATCACTACGCGGGTTAATTATCTCGATGATTTCAACAGCCTGACGCCGCTACAAAAAATCAGCCTGCCCGCGATTGAGATTACAAACTCCAAACTTGAATTTGGGACGGTCAAGAAGGGTTTATTCGGGCTGTTCGGCGGAAGCGCTAAAAAACAGTTCATACTGACCAATAAAGGCAAGTCGGACTTGATTCTGCATAGCGTTTCGAGCGATGATTCCCGTGTACATCTCAACATACCGGTAGGCACGAAGATTGCTGCAGGCGCGTCGTTGACCGTCGATGTGACAATCAACGCCAAAGAATTGGTTGACAAGGCCGTCGATACCGATATTTATATTGTATGCAATGACCCCAAAGGCCCTGTCCGCCTCGTTAAAGTCACTGCGCAAAAAGCCGAATAGATGGAACATCCCGAAAACGATGCCGCCTTTAAGGGTTTGAAAGTAAACAAAGGTGTCACGGCGCCGACGGTTAATCCTTATATCCGACAGATTCCCAAGCGCAAATCCTATACCGTAGCGGAATATGTCGAAGGGATTCTTAAGGGTGACATCACAATATTAAGCCAGGCCGTCACGCTGACTGAGAGTGCGAAGTATGAACATCAGGCGCTGGCTCAGGAGATAATAGAAAAATGCCTGCCTCACACCGGTAAATCCGTCCGCATCGGGTTTACCGGTGTGCCGGGTGCAGGCAAAAGCACATCAATAGACACATTCGGAATGTATATCTTGCGGCAAGGACACAAACTTGCCGTACTTGCAATTGATCCGAGCAGCGAGCGCACAAAAGGCAGTATCCTTGGCGACAAAACCCGCATGGAAGCCCTCTCTCGCGAGAAAAACGCTTTTATACGCCCTTCGCCGACGGCCGGCTCGCTCGGCGGTGTCGCCCGCAAGACTCGTGAGACGATTATCCTCTGCGAAGCGGCAGGTTTTGACACGATTTTTGTGGAGACCGTAGGTGTTGGACAGAGCGAGACCGCCGTTCATTCTATGGTCGATTTTTTCCTGCTGATACAGCTCGGAGGCACCGGAGACGAGCTTCAAGGCATTAAACGCGGTATCATGGAGATGGCTGATGGCATAGTCATCAACAAGGCCGACGGCGACAACCTCGAACGCGCCCGCCTTGCTGCGGCAAATTTCCGTAACGCGCTGCACCTGTTTCCGCCGACAGATTCGGGTTGGATTCCCAAAGTTTTGACATATTCGGGATATTATGCGCTGGGAATCAAGGAAGTATGGGATATGATAAATGAGTATATCATCTTCACAAAAGGCAACGGCTACTTCGACCGCAAGCGCAATGAGCAGGCGAAATACTGGATGTACGCAAGCATCAATGAGATGTTGCATGACCGTTTCTATAACAACGAAAAAATAAAAACATCACTGCCTGCAATGGAACAGCGGATACTTAACAACGAAATCAGTTCGTTCGTGGCTGCAAGGCAGATGATTGATTTATTTATGAAATAAATCTACAACGAGACAACCTGCAAGACTTTGAGCAAATCCGGATCTATAGGCTTGTCGTTCTTTATCGCTTTGACGAACGGCACGAGGACTATCTCATCGTTGACGATGCCTATCATCACATTGCGTTGATCTTCGAGCAGGGCTTCTATCGCCGCAACGCCCATGCGTGTAGCAAGGATGCGGTCCATAGCCGACGGCGAGCCGCCACGCTGCAAGTGGCCAAGTATGGACACACGCACGTCGAACTGCGGATATTCTTTCTTGACACGCTCGGCAACACCCATCGCGCCGCCAGTCACTTCGCTCTCGGCGACAAGTACTATGCTGCTGTTCTTCGACTTACGAAATCCTTTCTCAATCATCTCGGCCAATTGGTCTTTATGAAGCGAGATCTCCGGAATAATCGCAGCCTCGGCGCCCGACGCAATAGCGCCGTTCAAAGCGAGAAAACCCGCATCACGCCCCATGACTTCGATGAAAAACAAGCGCTCATGCGACGATGCTGTATCGCGGATCTTATCGACGCACTCGACGATAGTATTCAGCGCCGTATCATAGCCGATAGTCGTGTCTGTCCCATAGAGGTCGTTGTCAATCGTGCCCGGCAAACCGACAATAGGATAGTTATATTTCTGCGCCAAACTGCGGGCGCCGGTCAAACTGCCATCGCCGCCTATAACCACCAAGGCGTCAATGCCGTGCGCCATCAGATTTTCATAAGCCTTCTGCTGGCCTTCGGGCGTCTTGAACTCCTCGCTGCGAGCAGTCTTAAGGATAGTGCCGCCGCGCTGGATGATGTTACTTACATTCTGTGTCTTAAAATCTTCTATCTCATTGGATATCAATCCCTTATAGCCACGATATATTCCTTTGACGGCAATATCGTTAGCGATTGCCGCGCGTGTGACCGCACGAATCGCCGCATTCATTCCCGGAGCGTCTCCTCCGGAAGTCAAAACTCCTACACATTTAATTTCCGACATAATTTATCAAATTAAAACCTAAACGGCTGCAAAGATAATAATAATGCAGTTAATACCAAAAAAAATCCGAACCGAAAGCTCAAACTTTTGTTACCGCCCGCTCGAACCTTCTTAGAAATTCATCCGCCTCGCCCATCGTCAGACACAGTGGCGGCAACAGACGAATTGTGTTGGTGCCGGCAATGCCTGTAAAGACTTTTTCTTCAAAAAGCAACTTGGTGCGGGCTTCCTTTATTGATTCTTCAAACTCAACGCCTATCATCAATCCGCGTCCGCGCACTTCTTTCAATCCTGCGCAACGTATTGATTTCAAAGAATTTATAAGATAAGAACCCACTTTGGCGGCGTTTTCGACAAGACCTTCTTTCGTGATGATGTCAATTACGGCTATGGCGGCGGCACAGGCGAGATGGTTACCGCCGAAAGTCGTGCCTAACATGCCGTATATGGGCGTGAACATCGGGCTTATCAACATGCCGCTCATCGGAAAGCCGTTGGCAATGCCTTTGGCGACGGTTATGATATCGGGACGTATGCCGGAATATTGGTGGGCGAAAAACTTCCCGCTACGTCCGTAACCCGACTGTATCTCATCGAAAATCAACACTACCTCATATTTAACACATAATTCCCTGAGTTTTCTAATAAACTCATCATCAGGAAGTTGTATCCCGCCGATACCTTGAATACCTTCGATGATAACTGATGAGACATCGCCTTTGCGCAATTCGGTCTCGACGGCTTGAATATCATTAAGCATGACGTAAGTGACCGGCAACGATTCATTTATAGGCGCAATGATTTTCGGATTATCGGTCACTCGCACAGCGGCTGAAGTGCGTCCGTGAAACGAGTGGCGGAACGAGACGATGCGCCGCTTGCCATTATAGAACGAAGCGAGTTTCATAGCGTTCTCGTTGGCTTCGGCGCCGCTATTGACGAGGAAAAGCGAATAGTCGTCGTAGCCGCTGGCGATACCGAGTTTGTCGGCGAAAGTCTGCTGCAAACTGTTCTTTACCGAGTTGGAATAAAAGCCCAATTTGCTCACTTGCTCGGATATTGCACGCACATAATCGGGGTGGCTGTGCCCTACCGAAATAACGGCATGGCCTCCGTAAAAATCAAGATACTCGTTGCCATTTGTGTCCCACACTAAGCAACCTTTCCCCCGTGCAATCTCAATGTCGAAAAGGGGATATACATCAAATAATTTCATTAATTCCTAATTTTGAAGTTAGCATAATAAATATCTGCCGGTTAAAACGCTGACGCCTTGAGGTGCAGCCCGACTGTTTCTTCGAGATTGAACATCAGGTTCATGTTGTGCACTGCCTGGCCGCTTGCACCTTTTAACAGATTGTCGATGATTGATACGATGAGTATTTTCCCTGCGATTTTTTCGAGATAAAGCAGACATTTGTTGGTGTTAACAACTTGCTTAAGGTCAGGGTTTTCCGACGTCATGAATGTGAACGAATGGTCATCGTAGTAGTCATCGTAGATACGGCGGATCTCGTCGAGTTCAATCTTGCAGTCCATATAGGCCGTAGCGAAAATTCCGCGAGCGAAATCACCCCGCACGGGTATAAAATCAATTTCGGAATTGAAACTCTTTTGCAGCTGTATAAGCGTCTGCCGTATTTCGGCAAGGTGCTGATGTTCAAAGGGTTTATATATGGAAATGTTATTGTTACGCCAAGAAAAATGCGATGTACTCGAGGGTTTCACGCCTGCTCCGGTAGAGCCTGTTATAGCGTTGACGTGGATATCGTTGGTCAGCATCAGGTGTTTGGCCAAGGGCAGCAGCGCCAGCTGTATGCAAGTCGCGAAGCAGCCGGGATTAGCCACGTAGCGCGCTTTGCAGATGGCTCGACGGTTGACTTCCGGCAAGCCGTAAACGAACTCGTGCGTAGGTGAAGCAATACGATAATCCTGACTTAAATCGATGATTTTCAGATCATCAGGCACAGGATGCGCTTCGAGAAATTTACGCGTATCACCGTGTGCCGTGCAGAAAAACAGTATGTCAATCTCGTCTAAAGGCAGATTGCTTGTAAACGACATATCCGTCTCGCCGTAAAGTCCTTCGTGAACCGACGTCAGCCGGTTGCCGGCATTACTCGAACTGTTGACGAAGACAAGTTCCACTTCGGGGTGGTTCAAAAGCAGGCGTATCAGCTCCCCTGCCGTATAGCCTGCACCGCCGATTATTCCCGCTTTAATCATAGCTCGTCCTTGTGATTGGCGTAATAAACCCGTAGCGGGGTCGAAGTAACTTTTATGAAGCCCTTAGCTTCGTCGGCAGTCCAGCCTTTTTGCGCCTCACCGTACTCCCCGAATTTGGTCTTTACGAGGTCGTCTTTTGATTCGACGCCGACAGTTGAGAACGACAACGGCCGCAGTTCGAGAGTGACCGTCCCGTTGACGTTACGCTGGCTTTCGGTCAACATCGCTTCGATGTCGCGCATTACCGGCTCAAGATATTGGCTTTCATGCAGGAACATTCCGTACCAGTTAGCCACCTGGTCTTTCCAATACTGTTGCCATTTGCTCAATGTATATTTTTCGAGGAAGCGGTGAGCGCCGATAATAAGCATCGGAGCCGCAGCCTCGAAGCCAACACGCCCCTTGATACCGATAATCGTGTCGCCGACGTGCATGTCGCGCCCAATTCCATAAGCCGCCCCGATCTCTTCAATTGCCCGGATAGCCTTTATTTTGTCGCTGAAAACCTTGCCGTTGACGGCGCGTATCTCACCCTTACGAAACTCTATTTTCAACTGTTCACTGCCTTTTTTAGCGACTTTTTTCAAATAGGCCGATTCCGGCAAGCCCTGCGCCGAATCAAGGATTTCACCCCCACAGATCGACGTCCCCCAGATCCCGACATTGTACGAATATTTCAACTTCGCAAAGTCGGCCTTGAAGCCGTTTTTATTGAGGTAATCAACTTCCTGTTGCCGCGAGAGAACATTATCCCGCGTCAAGGTAATAATTTCCACTCCCGGATACATCACAAGAAAAGTCATATCAAAGCGTACCTGGTCATTTCCCGCACCGGTAGAGCCATGTGCGATTGCATCGGCGCCGATTTCCTTGGCATAACGCGCGATTGCAATGCCTTGGAAAATCCTTTCCGAAGATACCGATATCGGATAGGTGCCATTCCTTAAAACATTTCCGAAGATCATGAATTTCAAGCTCTTCTCGTAATATTCCTTAGTCACGTCGAGGGTGACGTATTCCTTAGCGCCAAGTTTATAGGCGTTTTCTTCATTGGCTTTCAGCTGCGCTTTGCTGAACCCGCCGGTATCGGCACAAGCGGCATAAACCTCGTAACCTTTTTCCTTGGCGAGGTACATCACGGTGTAAGAGGTGTCCAAGCCACCGCTGAACGCCACAACTACTTTTTTCTTTTTTTCTTTTGTCATATAATTAATTTTCATTTGTTAACGATTCTTTATTCCCTGCATCTTTTTTCTTTCTTGCATCTTTTTTGTGCAAGGTGTTGCAGAGTTTTTCCCAAAGCAGACATCGCTGGTCTTCCGGATCGAAAAGCATTGCCGTGCAGATGCAATACCTTCGTTTTGTCCGTTCGAGCACGTCGTGATTAATGCATCCGTTGCATCCGCGCCAAAACGCCTCGTCGTCGGTCAGGTCGGCGAAAGTAACCGGAAAATATCCTAATTCGGTATTCATCTTCATGACCGCACTGCCCGATGTCAGGCTGAAGAGCTTCGCTTTAGGCCATCTCAGACGAGCCAACTGAAACGAAGCATGTTTGATGCGACGTGCAAGTCCGTGGTTACGGAATTTGTCGGCCACAATAAGCCCCGACGTAGCGACATACTGCTTATTTCCCCATGATTCGATGTAACTGAAGCCCGCAAATTCGTCGCCTGCAAGGGCGATAATAACTTTCCCTTCGCGCATCTTCTGAGCTACATATTCATGCGTCCTCTTGGCGATACCCGTACCGCGAACTTTCGCCGCGTCCTCAATGGTATCGAGGATAATGTCGATATACTTTTCGTGGCTCTCATCGGCCACCATCACGTCGATCGGCTCGACCTCATCTATTTTCTTCATTATATTCTAATATCTTATCTTTCAACGTTTAACCTTCCGAGTGCGGCTCTGACTTCATCCTTCGTCCTCCCCTCGCGAGGAATAATAAGTATGGTATCGTCTCCGGCAATAGTTCCGAGGATTACCTCGTGCGAATGTTCGTCGATATCCGAAGCAATGCCCCCCGCATAGCCTGGCCGCGTCTTTATCACCGCCAAAGTGCCGGAAAATTCCAACGAAATCACGCCGCGAGAAACATTTGCACCCTGCTTGTTGTCTGTCCATCCGCCGGCATCAGGCAGCACATATAAGTACCGCCCCTCCTCGTCAAGAACCTTGACTATCTTCAGTTCCCTGATATCTCGCGACAGGGTGGCTTGCACAACCTCAAAACCTCTATCAATAAGCGACTTCTGTAAGTCATCCTGATTGCGGATAATCTCTCTCCTCACGATGTCTTCAATCGCCGCCAATCGTTCCTTTTTTCCTTTAATCATGAATATTTATTCAATAAAACGCCGCAAAGATACGGATTATTTCCGAATATTTATTCATTTGAATAAAAAAATACGATTTTTCAAAAAAATAATTATCTTTGCATCATTATTTAATATATTTACCCTATGAAAACTAAACGTCTTTTTGATTATTGCGCTATGTTGATTTCATGCGCCGCATTGTTCTTTACGGCCTGTTCGCAGCATGAAAACAGCTCGCCGGTAGATTATGTAAATCCTTATACCGGCAATATCAGTCATTTGCTTGTGCCGTGCTATCCGACTGTCGGTTTGCCTAATTCGATGATGAGAATTTATCCCAATCGGACGGATTATACCGCAGATATTATGCGAGGACTGCCGGTCGAGGTGCCTTCGCACAGGGGCGGTTCGCCGGTATCGTTCAGCCCTACGCAAGCGCCTGACGACAAACTGCGGCCGGTCATGGAATATTCCTACGACCTCGAACACATTACGCCATATAGTTGGGATGTCTATCTTGATGAGGCAAGGATAAAAATGTCGTATGCTCCATCCTCACAATCAGCTATTTATAGTTTTAAATTTGAGCGTGAAGGAGATGCGAAAATCATACTTTCGGGACGTAACGGAGAATTTAAAGTCAACGACGACAATTCTTTCGAGGGTTCCGAGAGGCTCGAACGAGGCGCTACACGGCTCTATATCTATGCCTTACCCGATCAAACGGTCAAATCTTCCGCTTATATAGGCGACAATCATGCAAGCCTTGCCGTCAATTTCGGATCTGTTCGCGATCTTGTCATAAGATATGGAATATCCTTCATAAGCACGGAACAGGCGAAGAAAAATCTTGTCCGTGAGATAAAAGACGTTGATATTAAGTCGGTTATCGCAACGGGGCGCAAGGCATGGAACGATGTTCTCGGCAAAATCAAGGTAGAAGGAGGACGTGAAAAAGACAGGAGGGTCTTCTACACTGCCCTTTACCGCACCTACGAGCGCATGATTTGCATATCCGAGGACGGACGTTACTGGAGCGCCTACGACCAGGCCGTACATGAGGACGAAGGCATACCTTTTTACGTCGATGATTGGATTTGGGATACCTACCGTGCAGTCCATCCCTTACGGATGCTCATCGAAAAAGATAAGGAACGCGATATGCTGCGCTCATATATCAGAATTGCGCAACAGTCGCCCGAAAAATGGCTGCCGACTTTCCCCGGAGTCAGCGGCGACGGACACGCGATGAACTGCAACCACAGCGTTGCTATCTTTGCCGACGCTCTTTCCAAAGGAATGGTTGACTTCGATCTCGCGGCAGCCTTCGATGCCGGTTTTTCCGTTATTCATGGCAAGTCGCACCTGCCATTCACTTTCCAACCGGCCACGCCTCTTGATTCGTTCTTCCACGCCTACGGATATTTCCCCGGCATCCCCGACACCGAAAAAGAACCCTTCCCGCAAGTCAACGCCTTTGAGCAACGACAGCCGATACCCGTCACTCTCGGCACTTCTTATGATTTCTGGTGCCTCTCACAATTAGCAAAAAAACTCGGACACAACGCCGAATACGAGTATTGCATGAAGCGCTCGAAAGACTACCGCAACCTTTTTAACCCTTCGACAGGCTTTTTCCATCCCAAAGATGCGCATGGCGAGTTCATCCCGGATGTCGATTATCGCTGGTCGGGAGGCCAGGGTGGGCGCTATTATTATGATGAGAACAACGGTTGGATTTATAGGTGGGAAGTACAGCATGACATCGCCGACCTCATAGCCCTCAACGGCGGTCCGGAGAAATTTTCCGCCGCCTTGGACGAGATGTACCGCACGCCTCTCGGACACAGCAAATACGATTTTTATCACAAATTTCCCGACCATACCGGTAACATCGGCCAATATTCGGCCGGCAACGAGCCTTGCACCCACATTCCATATCTTTACAACTACGCCGGTAAACCCTGGAAAACTCAAAAACGTGTCCGCGAGGTTATCGATTACTACTATCGAGACGATGTAATGGGCGTACCTGGCGATGAGGATGGCGGCGGCATGTCGGCTTTCGTTGCTTTCACGCTTCTCGGCTTCTATCCCGTCACCCCCGGACTTCCCGTCTATAATATCGGCAGTCCCGTATTCACGCGCAGCATAATCGACTTAGGTAATGGCAAATTCCTCGAAATCATCGCCCACAACGCTTCTTTCGACAATAAATACATCCAATCGGCTACTCTCAACGGCCAAACCTGGGACAAACCATGGTTCAACCATGCCGATATAGCCGAAGGAGGCGTCCTGACCCTCGAAATGGGACCTGTCGCCAACGAAAAATGGGGCGTAGCAAATTAGACTATCTTTTTCTTGCGTAAAAACATACGCAAATATAATCACTTACGTATCCATTCCGCTATCCAGTCTCCTACTTCTGTTGTTTTGAATACTTTGCTTCCTTGGGCGATGTCTTCGGTTACTATGCCTGCGTCCATTGAGGCGGCTACGGCTTCGCGGATTGTGCGGCCTTCGTCGGGAAGACGGAATGCGTATTCGAACATAAGCGCGGCGGACAGGATTGTGGCTATCGGATTGGCGATATTCTTGCCTGCGGCTTGCGGGTAAGAGCCGTGGATAGGTTCAAAAACCGACGTGTGAAGGCCGATAGAGGCTGATGGCAACATGCCGAGGGAACCGGTTATCACCGAGGCCTCGTCGGTCAGGATATCGCCAAACATGTTTTCCGTCACTATAACGTCGAAACTTCCCGGCCATTGTATCAGGCGCATCGCGACGTTATCGACAAACATGTATTCCGTTTCGACGGATGGAAATTCCTTAGCTATTTCCTGTGCCACTTGACGCCACAGCCGCGATGTGGCAAGGACATTCGCCTTATCGACTACAGTCAGTTTCTTGCGACGCCGCAAAGCGTAGTCGTAGGCGAGGCGGACTATGCGTGCGATTTCGTCGCGCGTATAGACACAAGTGTCGTAGGCGGTATTGCCATCCTCGCTACGCCCCTGGGGACGCCCGAAATATAAGCCGCCGGTCAGTTCGCGTATGCACATAAGATCCACACCCTCAATCAATTCCGATCGTAACGGCGACTTGTGAAGCAATGACGGGAAGGTCGTTACGGGACGGATATTGGCATATAATCCCAACTTCTTGCGCATAGCGAGCAAGCCCTGTTCGGGTCGCACACGCGCCGAAGGGTCGTTGTCGTACTTAGGCGAGCCGATAGCGCCGAAAAGCACTGCGTCGCTCTTCATACATAATTCGTATGTCGCCGGCGGATAAGGATCGCCGACCGCATCAATGGCTGCCGCGCCAACAATCGCTTCGGAATAAGCGAGTTCATGACCAAAGCGGTCGCATACGGCATTGACCGCTTTCAAAGCCTGCGAGACGATTTCCGGTCCGATACCGTCGCCGGGCAGGACTGCTATATTCAACTTCATAACGTCGATCTGTCGAAATTTATGTATTTAGGTTCTGTCGGGACGTATGTTTCATCGTCCCATAACGTGCTTGTAATCATCAAGTCGGCGCTATATCGGTTGCAAGCGATAGGAACATTATGCACGCGGCACTGCCGCAGAAGCATCTGAATATCAGCCTCATGCGGCTGCGGGCTAAGGTCGTCGATGAGGAAGACGGCAAGGTCTATCTCTTTGCGGACAACCATTGCGGCAATCTCAGCATCACCACCAAGCGGGCCGGAATGCATGCAGACGATATTCGCCTCAACTCCTTTCTCTTTAAAGGCATTGCGGATAAGTCCGCCGGTAGTTCCCGTACAAACGATGGTGTGTTCGGACAGGAATTGCGAATTGTGCAATGCCCATTCAATCATGTCGGCTTTACGGTGGTCGTGCGCGACAAGCGTTATTTTTAGTCTCTTTTCCATATAAATTAAATTCGTTTCCTTATAAAGGAATCAGTATTTTTTGTCCGGGATAAATCAGGTTGGGATCTTTGATTTTGTCCTTATTGGCTTCGTAGATCTTCTGCCATGTCATTCCGGGATATTTTTTAGCAATCTTACTCAGATTGTCACCTTTCCGTATCTCGTATATTTCTTCCTGACCTTCAATCACTTCGAGGTCTAAGACTAAGTCGCCTGCACGAAAATCGGGATCAATTTCATTGTACAGTTTCCAGATATTGTCCTTTTTCAATGCCGACGTTTTACCGCTAACATACAATATACCATCGTTCTCAATTACGCTCAAATCGGCGACTCCCGATTCCTCCGCGAGGGTTATCAGGCGGCTGTATTTATCTTTCACGCTCATTTCGATATCGTTAATTCGTTAATGACTTTCTTGGGTTTCGCTTCATTAGCAATTTGGATAAGTCTCTGAAGGTCAGCTCGTTTGACTTCGCCGGTCAGCGTGACTTCGCCCTCCTTAACAGCGACGACAACCTTATTATAGGCTTCGCCGGCAGCAGTAATAGCCGTCGAGATGATATTCTTCAGCTCGTCATCGGGATTAATCTTCGGTTTAGGCAATTGAACTTCAATCTTATTTACTACCGACTTTACACCCTTGACAGCAGCGACAATTTTCTCTGCCAAGGCCTTTAACTCAGGCGCTTCAACTATTCCGTTGAGAGTAACTTCGCCTTTCTTAACTTCGGAAGTGAGAGACGATGACACAGCGCTCAAGGCTGCCGTAACATCTTTCTGCAACTTCTCATCACTTACTCCACAGGAATTTAACGTCATACCTGCGAATAAAACTGCGATCAACAATAATAATTTTGTATTCATACGAAATCTTTTAAAAATTATAAACTATGAGGCGGTAAAGATAAATATATTTTGCGAAAATAATGCCAATAAAAAGAAAATAATTTCCCGTAAAAACACAAATTGCTGAATATAAGGATGTTTAATTTCCGCTTTCTATCTTGTTAAGCATCTTGATGGTTGCTTTGATGGCGGCTTCCATCTGGTCGGCATCGAGGCCGCGGGTCTTGAAATCGACTCCATCGTGATTCCAACTGATAATGGTCTGCACGAAAGCATCGGTGCGGCCACCGGGTGGAATTGAGACGGCATAGTTGGTCAGCATCGGGAACTTGCGTCCGAGGGACTTGTATATCTTGCGCAACGCGCGGACGAAGGCGTCGTATTGTCCGTCGCCGGTCGCCGTTTCTTCGTACTCCTTGCCGCCGATCTCAATTTTTAGGGTCGCTACGGGCTTCAAACCCTGTGTCAGCGAGAGGGAATAGTTCAAGATCTTGATTTTATCCACGATGTCATAGCGCAGGACATCCGAAACGATGTAGGGAAGGTCTTCCTGCGTTACCTGCTCTTTTTTATCGCCAAGTTCGATGACGCGCTGAGTGACTTTGCGCATTGATTCTTCGTCGAGGTCGATGCCAAGCAGTTCGAGATTTTTGCGAATATTAGCGTTGCCCGAAGTCTTACCGAGGGCGTACTCGCGGGTACGGCCGAAGCGTTCGGGGACGAGGGCATTGCAGTAGAGGTTGTTCTTGCTATCACCGTCGGCGTGCACTCCCGCACATTGTGTGAAGACATTTTCGCCTATCACAGGTTGATTGGGCGAGATATGGATGCCGGAATAGGTCTCGACGACCTTGCTGACATGGTTTATTTTGTCTTCCTTGATGTTGGTTTTCATCCCGAGTTGGTCGTGTATTATCGCCACCGCACTGCTCAAAGAAGCGTTGCCGGCACGTTCGCCGAGGCCGTTGATAGTGACGTGGATGCCGTTAACTCCCGCACGAATAGCCGAATAGACATTGGCTACGGCAAGGTCATAGTCGTTATGGGCATGGAAGTCGAAACGCGCCTGCGGGAAGCGTCGGCGCATCTCACAGCAAAAATCGTAGGTGACGTCGGGCGTCAGTATACCAAGCGTGTCAGGCAGCATAAAACGGCTTATATTCAACGGAATGATGGCCTCGACGAGATTAAAAACATAGTCGGGACTGTTCTTCATGCCATTCGACCAGTCTTCGAGATAGACATTGACCCCTATCCCCATCTGCGTAGCGAGTTCCACCTGTCCGGCGATGTCGGAAAAATGTTCTTCCGGACGTTTCTTGAGTTGCTCCGTGAGGTGCCTCAGTGAGCCTTTGCAGAGCAGGTTCATCATTCGTCCGCCGGCGTCGCGAATCCAAGCGAGAGACTTACCCGAATCAACAAAGCCAAGTATCTCTATACGGTCGAGGCAGCCTGCCTGCGCCGCCCATGACGTGATGCCGCGAACCGCTTCAAACTCGCCGTCCGACACCCGCGCCGAGGCGATTTCTATCCTGTCAACGTTCAATTCCTTGATCAGCAAACGTGCGATGGCCTTCTTCTCATGCGCCGAGAAAGCAACGCCATTAGTCTGCTCGCCGTCGCGGAGTGTTGTGTCTAATATTTCCAACATATCAATTGCCGTTAATCTTTTCGTATTCAATAATCTTATCCTTGTTCGAAATCAGGAAGTCGATATCGTCAAGACCATTCATGAGGCAATGCTTTTTGTAAGCATTTATTTCGAAGGTTTCCGATTCTCCGGTGGCAAGGTTTGTTATCGTCTGAGCCGCCAAATCGACTTTGATCTCGGTCTTGGGATCTTTGTCGATCGACGCGAAGAGTTCCGCGAGAAAACGCTCGCTTACCACCACAGGCAACACCCCGTTGTTCAATTCGTTGTTCTTATGAATGTCGGCAAAAAAGCTCGACACGACCACGCGGAAGCCGTATCCGGCAATCGCCCACGCTGCATGTTCGCGGCTCGACCCGCTGCCGAAGTTCTTGCCGGCAACCAAAATCTTGCCGCCGTAAGTGGGGTTGTTCAAGACGAACGATTCGACGGGGCGACCGTCTTTGTCGTATCGCCAGTCGCGAAAGAGGTTGTCGCCGAAGCCTTCTTTCGAGGTCGCTTTTAGAAAACGCGCCGGTATAATCTGGTCGGTATCAACGTTTTCAACCGGCAGCGGCACTGCCGTACTTGTCAATGTTATAAATTTTTCCATTTCTATTTCTTATATTTATATTTTGTTTTGCATTAAACTGTTTTTAATACATTAATTAATTGTTCTCTTTCCCCGCTGCCGTTTGTACGGAAACGGATATATGGCAAATCCATCTTTTCGAGTATCGAATTTTTCAGCTCATCACGTCTCGATTGCGGCGTTCCCTTTTTGTGAAAAGCCTCGCCATCAACTTCAATAACCAATCGCGGCATTTTGCTGATTTTATCAAATATCAGAAAATCAAAATGCGTAAGTTCATTTATGGCATATTTTGCCTCTTCATTTGTCAAATTATGCGTATTATACAACACCATTCTTATCGGAATATGGACTTTTACACCAAATCTTTGAAAATCTTCTTCCTGTAAAATTGTTTCTATCTCGTTGAATAACAGGTTTTCACTGTCATAATCGGAAACAATCTTTTTATTTTCGAGATATTGTCTGCGTTTTTTATTGTGGCATTGAAACAACATATCAAACACAGAAGAAATTTTACTTTGAATAATTTCCAAGTTGTTGTATTCCACATATTTAACGAGATCGCCAATGTTAGTATCCATTTTCATATCATTTCCGTTGACAACCACAATAAGTTGGTCTTTGGCTCGTGAAACCGCCACATTCAAGCGATTGGCATTGTCGGCAAATTCCGAAATTTCGTTATCCACCGTCGAAAGAATAATCACATCATTTTCGCGACCCTGAAATTTATCTACCGTATCGGCTTGAATACTCGTGTCTGCAAATGCCTGCTGTAAAGCATTTGTCTGATTGCGGTAGGGCGTAACAATGCCCAGCGACACATTTTCATCTAATTTATGCTTCGGAATAATTTCGTTCTTTATAACGTCAATTTGTCGTTGATTGATGTGGTCTCTTGCGTGATTGCCCTCCGCCGTTTTATATACAAACAAAGGCTCGCGTTCCGATTTTGATTCGCTCAAAATGATAAGTTGATTATTGTAAAATTTCTGATTGCAGAAGTCAATTATTTTCGGATGGCAACGGTAATGCTCACGCAGTAAAGTTTTTGGCGCATCGGGAAACATTTCGGTCAAAGAAAGCAAAATGCTGTGGTTTTTGTAGCGAAGATATTCCGGAAAATTGTAGTCCAAAAAAACAGTATCGGTTTTTTTGGCGTCTTCGCTGTTCACAACATTCGGTAATTGCTTCAAATCGCCGACTATAACGGCTTTTTTAGCACAAGACAAGGCTAATGCGCCTGTTGCAAGATTCACCTGCGAGGCTTCATCAATTATCACATAATCGTACATTACTCTATGCGACAAACTACTTCGTAATGAATAAGTTGTGCTTAAAACAACAGGATATTCCCTAATAAATTTATCCGAATTTTTCCAAAGTTCATCAATTTCAAACAGAGTCTTTTCTTTGTTATCATATTTTTTGGCAAGTTTATCTCGAAAAAACTGCAAGGACAATTCGGAATATTCTTTCATTTTTCTGTCAAAATCAAACTTGCTTAATTCTTTTTCTATAAAATTGATTGCTTTTTGAATTTCTATTATCCTTTTGTCGTAAAAACGATTTTGGGCGGCTGCAATGAAATTAACTGTTTTATTTTCATCAACAAACACCGATTTATCAATCATACCGTATTTAAGCCGGAATTTCAGGCATTTAATCCACTTCCGCAAACGGCTTGTATTACAATGTTTTTCTATAAATTTGTAGTCTTCAACGAACATCCAAATATCTAAAAGCGCATCTGATTTTTTGTTTTTTAGAAAATCGTTTCCAAAACCATTTCCCGGAAAACCTTGTTTATAGTGTTGATATTCAATGTATAGCGCGTCAAATTCCCGTTTTATACACGATAATTCATTCTTTTCCTTTAACTTTTCGTTAAGTTGTATAAAAAGGGCGTCCAATTGCGCATTAATTTCGGAAAACTGTTTGATCGACAGCCTCCATTCGCTAAAATCAGGCCTCGCTTTCTCATCTTGCTGTTCGATAAACTTCTTTTTATTTTCCGTACTCCCAAGATATGCAGCAATAAAACCGACCTTGTATTTTTCCAATTTTTCAAGCACATTTTTAGTCGCCGAATTGTTGCTCGACACCACCGCAACGCTCTCTCCTCGCATTACAGCATTTGCAATAATGTTTAAAATCGTTTGC
>JAISUX010000052.1 GCA_031271805.1 Tannerella sp. | reverse complement strand
CTTGTTGGACGACGTTTCCCATCCCGTCAGGGATGGGTCGCTCGGTAGAAACGGATATGCCTTACCTTGTTTCCCTGCATCGCGGAGGGATGCATCCTTAACCGTATGCAAGGGGCGGGATGGTGGATAACATCTTCTAACGAGCGATGCAAACCTGACGGCTTGCAGTTGTCCCGTTCAGGGGCGCAATCGGATTTCAGCCTGATAGGGCTTTTGGGATAGATGAACGCAACAGGACCGCAGGGCGATGCCCTCCCGCTTTGGCGGGACAAGTCGCGCTATTGACGGGAAGGCTTTCAGCCTTGGCGCGTAGGATAGTGCATCATCCGCCAACTTCGCGTCTTTGTGTTTTTGCGCTCTTTGCGTTTAGTATTTTTCCGGATTGCTTCGTGCCTCGCAGCTTCTTTTTCGCTTGCGGAAAAAATGACAGGACTTCGTCCTTAACGGGGCGTACCTGACGGCACACAACTTTCCATGTCAGTTACGCAACTTTTTTTGATTCTATCCGAAAAAGTATTATCTTAGCGGCAGTTTTTAGAATGAAATCGGTTTCCGCCATCACAAAATTGGCTGTGTGATTCTTCTGCTATACGACCGAAACTTTGTTTCACAATCCTTCGATTTCTAAAGAGAATTCACTTAAGTCATGTATTCCTTCTAACCACACCCAGTAAGCAGGTTTATCGTGATAAACTCCCGATATTTCTGCTCTAACCGATATATCTTTGACTGCGGCTGCTTTAATAACTGACTGTGCTTGTTGCTCATTTTCATAGGGCCCAAAACGTATATCAACTAAAGGCAGCGACTTTTGACTCTTCATATAAAAAGATTTGCCTCGCAAGTATTGATAATTGATGCTGACATTCACATTCTTCCCGTCTTTAATGGTCATTACGTTAAAGTTATTTACTTCAATACCTGTCATACCGTCTATGATACGTGGGAGTAACCTTAAGCGGTGTTCTTTGGAATCGTCAATGCCTGCGCATATTTCAAGTGCGTTCATTACAGGTCCCTGATTTGCTCCGTTGCTTAAATCACAAATACGATACCATCTGCCATCAGGCAGGATGTTTACTCCTTCAGGTATGATCCACAGCCATTTATGCCAGTCAATTTTACGTTTCGTATCTGCATAATCCATATTTTTATCATACGTATAACGTGCAATATTCATCAACAGATGTTCAGCATCATCCATTTGGTCAAGCACAAGGGCGGAATGAGTGAGCCAGCCAATTCCATAACCCATAGCCAGTACAGGCGCATATCCATAACGTTGATTTAATTGTCTGCGTAAAGTATTCCTGCTTATAGCAGTCATTTCTTTGTCTGTTTTGAGCGGGTCAAGACCTTCGCGATATAATCCGAACCATGTCTGAATAAGACAGTCTTGCAAGCTTGGTAGTACAGAATTGCGAGCTACCCTCCACATTCTGTTATGATTTGGTCCAATAGCAAGCAAACGTATCATTGCTGAATGAATACGTGCGGCATACGACCGATATTTGTCTGCAAGCGCCTTGTTTCCGGTCGCTTCTGCCATGTCGGCCGAACATTGTAAAGCAGTCATGGACGAATAGCTTGCATATACTTCATACATGTCGCTGTTAGCATAATTAGAACGAATCTTTTGAATATCTGTTTCCTTACTCATATTTGGCGGAATCTGTGAACGACCGCCGCTCCATCCCGTAAATTCGCCTTCGCTGAAAATGACATCCATTCCGGTATAATCCATCCACCAACAAAGAAAATCAGCAGCATCGCGCGTTGACTGCCAGCGACTTTTGTGATAAACGCTGTCTCGAAGCGACGTCATCCATTCATCAATAGGTTTGCCGAGAAGTTTCCATGCATACCAACGATTTACCATTATTGAAGCATGCGCTTCTATTTCTTCCGAACCGGGGATTTCATTGATTTCAAGACCGGGTGAATACTGTGGTGGATAAACAAGAAAAGACCAGTGAGGCGGAGCGTCGGCAGGATATTTTTTGGCTTCAAACTCAACATCTCCGGTAAGAAAAATCTTATTATCAGGCCCATTAGCCGGATTGTGGTCGGAACGATAAAAATAGAGCCATTTGTCGCAAAAATCCACAAAATTAGTCGTTCTCTCATTATCTTCGAGGCATTTCAAAGCCTGACGAACATAATGGTCGGCTGTACGTCCGTATGCCTGACGGTAAATGCCAACAGCTTCCCATGTCCCTATCCCTGAATATCCGCCGTAAAAAGGTGATTTTTCTCCTGTCTCGTAAAAAAATCCGGTCTTTTTTTCAAATTTTTCGTCTATGTTCTTCAAATTTTCAATCCAAATATTTGACAGCATAGCACCTTCCGGTCTATTAGACAGAAAACGAATCTGAGCGCCATGAAAATCAGGGGATACTACAGGATATGCCACTTTATCAGGCAAATCTTCAACACTGTTATACAGGATGTCAGATAAGGAACGCAAAGAGGCTTCATAATCAGGAAAATGTTCAGTAGCAAAAGCAGGTGTAGCATCAATAACGTCAACAGTCTGTTTGCCAAACGAATGTAAATGTAACGAAGGCTTTATTCCTTTTGGTAATTCAAGCGTAATACCTGATACAAGTATCTTGCCTCTAATTTCCGGATTGCTGCGAATCACTATATTGTTGATAGTCAATGGACGTGGCGTAACGGCTAAAAAATATGCTTTGTAACGATTATCCGGCGTCATAAATTCACCTTCTTCTTTAACTTTAAGCGTATTACGCAAAACGGTCATAAATTCCGGTCGAGAAGCAAAAGGTTCGCGTATAACTGTCCCTGCGTCATGTGAAGGAAATTTCCACTGGTTAAAAAACCATGCAGTCAATCCGGTTATTACGGGAATGACGTCTGTATCGCCTGTCTCATATTCAATTACAATATCCCCAAGACGGCTACCAATGAATATCTGGTCTGAACGGTTTTCAAGCAACTCAGGATGTTCTCCCCAGTGAGCTACCCCGTTATCCCACGTATTAATCATGCCTGACAGAAAAAGAGTCTTAGCTACTGTGCCAACAGGTACAGTTTCTTCATGACCTGAAAATTTCCGTACTGTTCCGTTCCATTTGGATTCCGGCGCCGCCAGGAACGGTATGGTACGACATTTTACAATAGTTGCTTCAGGCTCTGTTTTAAGTCCGTATAAACTAATGGTTGTTTTACGACCAATTTTGGTTTGACCGTCATGCACGTGAGCTGATAATTGGCTGAACATTGTCATCCAACATCCACACAGGCAGATAATTACGTTTTTTATAAAAATACTTTTCATGATGTCTATTTATCCGAAAGATAATCAATTATTTGGAGGATTGATTTGGTGCAGACGGGGCAGAAGGGGTGATAGTCGCGCATCATGCAGTGGTCCATAGGGCGAAAGACGCCTTTTGAGACGTATCCGCCGCCTTCGAAAACGCCGAGTTTGTCGGCGTATGGCTCTTCGAGGGGAGTAGGAACCGGCGTCGAGGCGGGCAACATCGCTTTCCATTTCGAATCAAAGTCCTTCAAGGTGGTGATATTCGGTTCCCAAGGTTCGTAGTCGGGATTGTAAAACTCGTTGTAGGCGACATCAGACGTGAAATATTCGTCGGCAAGCCCTGCGAAACTATGCCCTAATTCATGTACAAAAACATTTTTAGTACGCTCATTATCAGCCGTTCCGATGGCATAGTAATTATATATGCCGCCTCCGCCGTAAACTTCGGAATTTACAATCACGAAAATTGCGTCGCAGGGAGTGTTCCAGAGGGCGTCGCGGATGGATTTAATATCGGGAGTGGTCAGGTAGCGGTCGAGGCCGAAGGTATAGAATCCGGAATTGAGGGCGGTGTTTTTGAAAATGCCTTTGCCGGAGAAGTCGGTACCTGCGTCGGCCGATTCTACAAAGACGGCGCGGATATTGAAGTCCTCCCGCCGTTGGTCGTAAGGCGGAGTTTTGAATAGCGCTTCGGCGAGGCTGTCGGCGTCGGCGAAAAATTTCTCCAGTTCATCGGATTTATAACCTTCGGCAAGGAATACGAAATCCACTTTTTCGGCTGGTAAACCTTTGATTTGAAGGTCTTTTACCGGATTGTCATGCAGGCGTCCCCTGTCGATGAAGATGCTTGAAGGGTCGATGTCAAGCGCCATCAAGGTGTCATTATTGTTGGTTTCGCGATTGCGTCCGAGCAGGACGAGCCGCACCGAATCGCGCGGGAAGGGCATAACGATGCTGTTTGTCCACGACTGTGTCTCGTATTGGGCGGCATCCGTCGTGCGCCATTCTTCGAAAAGGGTGTTGAACCCGCGTGAATAGACGAGTTGGCCGTCTTTGGCGCTATATGCGAACATCAGGTATCCGCCGTAATTGAAAGGGTCGATGAGGTTTTTGCGCGGCCCTCCCCATGTCGGTTCTTCGCGCAATTGTATCAATGCGGCCGATTGGAAATTGATATTTCCGCTCAAGGCGAAATCAATGCGTAAGGCCTTGTCGGTAAAGTATTTATCGTAAGCGGATTGCGCACTTGCCGACAGGCTGACTGAAACTAAGAATATAAAAGCTAATGATCTCATATATTTACATTTTGGGTTTATAGTGTTCGTAGGTAAATCTTGTGATATTAACAATCGTCTCCATGCACTTTTCCAGCGAATAGACAGGTAGGAACTCGTAGCGTCCGTGAAAATTGATGCCGCCGGTGAAGATGTTAGGGCAGGGGAGGCCTTTGAATGACAGCCTTGCCCCGTCTGTGCCGCCGCGTACAGGCTTTATCAACGGTTTGACGCCGCAGGCTTCCATCGCTTTGACGGCAATGTCGATGATATCTTTGTGCGGCTCGACTTTTTCGCGCATATTGTAGTATTGGTCGCGGATTTCTACGCTGACCGAGGCGCCTGTTTCCTTCTTTATGCTATCTATTATGCTGATAATAAGCTGTTTTTTATCTTCAAAAAGTTTGCGGTCGTGGTCGCGGATGAGGTAAGTTAGCTTAGCCTCCTCGACCGAGCCAGTGAACGAGATTAGGTGATAGAATCCTTCGTATCCATCGGTGTTTTCGGGGCGTTGGTCGGCAGGTAGGCGGTTGATGAGGTCGATAGCGATAAGGGAGGCGTTGAGCATCTTGTTTTTGGCTGTGCCGGGGTGGACATTTCGGCCTTTGACGGTGATTACGGCCACTGCGGCGTTGAAATTCTCGTATTCGAGTTCGCCGATCGCGCCGCCGTCAACGGTGTACGCCCATCGGCAGCCGAATTTATCGACATCAAAATGATTTGCTCCACAGCCTATTTCTTCGTCCGGAGTGAAAGCGATTCCTATCTTTCCGTGCGCGATCTCATCGTGTTGTTTGAGATATCCCATTGCGCTGACGATGGCGGCGATGCCTGCCTTATCGTCGGCGCCAAGGAGTGTCGTGCCGTCGGTGACAATCAACTCCCGGCCGATGTAATCATTCATTTCGGGGAACATAGCGGGCGAGAGTACGACCTGCTTTCCGGCGTCGAGGGCAATGTCGCCGCCGAGGTAATTGATCGTGCGGGGATTGACGTTGCCGCCCGACATGTCGGGGCTGGTGTCGAGGTGGGCTATGAAGCCGATAGCGGGGATTTCACAACAAGATGTATTGGCCGGTAAAGTCGCCATAACGTAGCAGTTTTCATCAAGCGAAATGTCTTCTAATCCTATGGTTTTCAGGTCATTGACCAATTCGCGTGCAAGATTCCACTGTCCGTCGGAACTCGGCGTCTTTCCTGATTTTTCGTCCGATTGTGTATCGAACGTGACATATTTCATAAACAATTCTTTAACATCCATTTTATTCAAGATTTTAGTGTGATGACGCCTTTTGGGAACTGCATCGTTATGCAGTGCAGCGAGCCATGCTGTTTGATAAGCGCCCGGCAGTCTATACCGATGATTTCGCGTTCGGGGAAGGCATTTTGCAGCGCGGCGCGGGCGATTTCGTCCTTGTCACTCATGTAAAAAGGCATTAACACTGCGTTGTTGATAATCAGAAAGTTAGCGTAGGTGGCGGGCAACCGTTCGCCGTCGAAGCATATTTCGTCGGCCATCGGCAGGGGAAGCAGGCGGTAAGGCCGGCCGTCGGTCGTGCGGAAAGCCCGTAACTCTTCTTCCATAGCTTGCAGCTCGTAGTAGTGCTCGTCGTTGGGGTCGTTGCAGCGGACGTAGGCGATGGTCTGAGGGTCGCAAAAGCGGGCGAGGGTGTCGATATGGCTATCAGTGTCGTCGCCTGCGAGGTAGCCGTTTTCGAGCCACAGAATCCTGTCGGCGCCGAAGCAGTTACGGAGGTGATATTCAAGCTGTTCCTTACCGAGGTACTCATTGCGGTTAACCGACGACAGACATTCGACGGTCGTAAGCAGTGTCCCCTGTCCGTCTGTTTCGATGCTGCCGCCTTCGAGCACCAAGGGTTGCATGTTGACAACCTCGACATCCTGTCCGAAGACTCCCATTCGCGCCAGCCTTCTTGTGATGAGGTTATCGTGGTTGGCGGCGAATTTCATGCCCCAGCCGTTGAAGACGAAGTCGTAGATGACGGGGCGTCCGTCCGCAAAGACGGTAATCCCCCCGCAGTCGCGAGCCCAGGTGTCGTTGGTCGGCATTTCACGGTAGATGACATTGCCGGCGTCTCCTATCCGTTGCCTGACGGCCTCCGAATCAACGCAGACAACGAGCAATGTCTCGCGCGCGGCGATCTTGCTGGCAACGGCGGCGAAGCAATCCGTCGCTTCGTCGAGCATTGGCGACCAGTCCGTACCGGTATGAGGCCATATAATTTGCACCGCGCTCTGCGGTTCCCATTCTGCGGGGAAAACTATTTTTTCGTCCATATATACATATCTTGTCGCAAAGTTTTTACGCAAAAATACAACATCTTTTTGACCTGCCAAATTTTTTGAGTTTTTTTCCTGCGTTTTTTCGGAAAAATGGCTATCTTTGCCGGATTAATTGGAATTGAAATGATCTTAAAATTTTTACTGCCTCCGCCTCCGAGACCTCAAAAAGGCGACGAGAGAGAAACGAATGTGACTTACAAAAGTCTGCGATTACAAGTGTTTATAGGCATTTTCATCGGTTATGCCGCTTATTATTTAGTGAGGAAAAACTTTTCCCTTGCGATGCCTTATTTGATAGAGGCTGGCTATACCAAGGCCGACCTGGGTATGGCATTTGCGTTCAACGGCATTGCTTACGGACTGTCGAAATTCCTGATGGGGAGCGTTTCCGATCGCAGTAATGCCAAGTATTTCCTGCCATTGGGATTAACTCTTGCTTCGGTTACTGCAATCATAGCAGGGACGCAGTTTGGAATGTATAATATCGTTGTAATGTCTGTGTTTCAGTTTCTTATGGGCTGGTTCGGGGGCATGGGATGGCCTCCTTGCGGACGAGTGATGACGCATTGGTTTTCGGTTAAGGAGAGAGGCACAAAGATGGCGGTCTGGAATCTCGCTCACAATGTCGGCGGCGGTATGCTTGGGCAGGTTATCAAATGGGGCGTGCTGCTCGGAGCGTCGTTTATGGCGCCTACTTTAGCCTGGCGTTTCGGGATATTTTTCTTTCCGGCGTGTATAGCCATGTTGTTGGCCTTGATAGCTTTGTTGCTGATTCGCGATAACCCGCAGTCGAAGGGACTTCCGAGTATCGAGGAGTATAAAAACGACTATCCCGCAAATTATTCGGCCATATCGGAAAAAGTTTTGACTACAAAGGAGATTTTCTTCAAATATGTACTGAATAACAAGACTTTATGGCTTGTCGCTATTGCCAATGCTTTTGTCTATTTTATCCGTTACGGGGTGCAGGACTGGGCGCCTACTTATTTCACCGAGGTTAAGGGCTATTCGCAAGAGACCATCAGTAATGCCTATTCATTCTATGAATGGGCGGCCATACCAGGCACGCTGCTATGTGGGTGGCTCAGCGACAAAGCCTTCCACGGCAGGCGCGCTATGACGACAATACTGTTCATGCTTCCCGTTTTGGCGGCGATACTCGTTTACTGGCTCAATCCCTACGGCAAGGTCATCGACATAACGGCTTTCGTCGCGATAGGATTTTTTATATACGGCCCTGTGATGCTGATTGGCGTTCATGCGCTTGATCTTGCGCCTAAAAATGCAGCCGGGACGTCGGCAGGACTGACGGGATTCTTCGGATATTTCGTCGGCACTTCGCTGTTAGCCAATTTTGTGATGGGTGCGACGGTCGAGAAATATGGTTGGGAAACGGGCTTCGTACTGCTGTTGTCGGGCTGTATCATCACAATAATCCTTATGGCTTTTTCATATTTGAGGGAGAAACGATAAAGATTCCGAAAGTCTTGGCTTCGAGGACGGTTTCAATGGCCGTTCCGGTCAACGGCAACGTTTCTTCGCGTGGGACGATAGCCGTCGGATTTTCGATAGTGTTCTCAATATCAGGGTTTGATGAGCCGAATTTGATGCACTTGACGCCCGACAGGACGGTGTTCTTAGCAATTCCTTCAAAAGAGATTTTTAGAGGCTGTGGCGCGTTTGATGTGTTGATGACTTTCACGATGTAATTCTTCGTGTCGCCATCCCACACTGCGCTTGCAAACAGGCCGTTCTGGCTTTCGAGGCCGGCTACGTTGCGTTTGTTCATAGTCAGCGTCAGGGCATTGGTGCCTTTGTTGGTCGAGTAGAGTTTTTGGACATAGTAACTTGCTGTCTCTACGGAATTTAGGTTATCGAACCATATCAGGTCGGGGCGCCATTGCCAGCCTTCGACATGAGCGAAAAGCGGGGCGTAGGTAGCCATCAGGACTATGTCGGCATTGCGTTCGAGGCCGGTCATGAAAGCGGCTTCCAACAGCGCTGCATTGAAGTGATTGTATTTCTTGCCGACGCCGTGGCAGGCATATTCGCCGGCGAAAACCTTAGGCCCCTTGCGGTCGTAATTGTCGTAGCGCGCGCCTTGCGAGAGGAACCAGCTTTCGGGACGATAGAAATGTTCGTCAACGAGGTCAACCTTGAGTTTGCGCATCTCAGGCCACAGGAAATCAAACTGTTCACCCTCGGAACCCGGCCCCGAACTGCCGATAATCCGGATTTCGGGATGATATTTGCGCAAAGCCTCAACGAATAGTGCGAGGCGGTCAACATATTCCTGCCCCCACTGCTCATTGCCGATGGCAATATATTTCAGGTTGAACGGTTCGGGATGTCCCATGTCGATGCGCTTCTTACCCCATTCTGTCGAAGCGTCGCCGTTGGCAAAGTCAATCAGGTCGAGCGCGTCGTTGATATAGCCGGCAAGGCTATCTACGGCGGCATGTGCCTGAGGATCAGTATTTTGGAACTGGCAGGCGAGGCCGCAACTCAACACCGGCAGCGGCTCTGCTCCAATATCTTCGGCAAGCAGGAAAAACTCGTAGAAACCGAGACCGTAACTCTGGTAATAATCAGGGAAAAAGCGATGTTGAAAAGTATATTGCCAGCGGTTAAGGTTAAGAGGGCGGTTTTCGACCTGTCCGACCGATTTTTTCCATTCGTAACGAGAGTCAAGGTCGGTGCCTTCAACGATGCAGCCGCCGGGGAAGCGCAGTACGCCGGGACGTATGTCGTAGAGAGCTTGCGCGAGGTCGCGGCGAAGGCCGTTCTCACGACCTTTCCATGTGTCTGTCGGAAAGAGCGAAATATGCTCCAAATCAACGCTTTTATCCGAAGCGAGGAAGATACGCAACTCCGCTTTCGGGTCGGTTGCTTTCGGTTTCAAAATCACCTGATATTTCTTCCATTCCTTGGAATCTATTATAATATCCTGACCTGTAAGCCCTTGGCGTTCTTCGTTGGAGCCGGGGCTTATCAGTTCAACGTATATTTTTGATACTTTGTCGCCTTCCGGCAAGCGCGCCCACACCGAAAACCGGTACTCGAAGTCTTTCCTGACGCCTATCCCGAAGAACCCTTCGTTTTGAAGCCCTGTGCGTTTATGTGCGTGGCCGGGGTATTCGAGGCGGACGTAATGCGGATTGTTCTCGAATGGGCCGTCGTTACGGACACTTACATTCCCAAAAGAAGTCCATCCCGTTAGCGCTTGCGGAAACTCGAATGAGCGGTTCTTGACCAACTCGGCATACAGGCCCCCATCGGCAGCGTAGTTTATGTCTTCGAAAAACAGCCCGTACATGGTCGGCGGAATCGGAGCGCCAAGTTTTTTTGTATTGACAATCAAATCGTTAGTCTGGGCATTAAGCATAATTCCGGACGAAAAAACGGCGGCCGCAACGATGGCGAAAAAGAGATTTTTACTTTTCATACGAATATATATTTTAAATTCATCCCGCAAAAATAATAAAAAAATCTTTCAAAAAAAGTTTTCTATTTAAAATATTAGTTATATCTTTGCAAAATCAAATACAAATTTATTTATTTATTTTTTTAATCATGATAAACGATAAGAATAATTTATCTCGAAGAGAGTTTTTAGGAAGAGGCCTTGCAACAGCAGCCGCATTAACTATTATTCCGCGCCACGTACTTGGCGGAGCAGGTTTCACAGCGCCAAGCGACGAAATCACGCTTGGATTCATCGGCGTCGGTATTCAGGGGCGCGGACTGGCAAATGAATTTGTGAGCCGTGCGCGGATAATCGCCGGCTGCGATGTTTTTGCGCCTAAGGCCGACAAGTTCAAACGCGATGTTGAGGCTGCTTATGCCAAGAATGGCAAGGCGAACGCCGGAATCAAACTGTACAAGGATTTCCGCGACCTGCTGAAAGCCAAGGATATTGACGCCGTAGTCATTGCTACGCCCGACCATTGGCATGCTATCATGGTCATTGAAGCGGCCAAGCATGGCAAGGATGTCTATTGTGAGAAGCCATATTCGCATAGTATTGAGGAAGGTCGGCTTATGGTCAAGGCTATTGAGAAATATGGCCGTATCAATCAAACCGGTAACATGCAGCGTTCATGGAAGAATTTCCGCAATGCCTGTCAGTATGTGCGCAACGGTTATATCGGTGAAATCAAGGAAGTTAAGGTCTGCTGCGGGCCTCCCCCCAAGCCTTACGACCTGACCGCCGAGACAAAGCCTAAAGACATTGACTGGGACTTGTGGATAGGCCCGGCCGTTTACAACGACTACAGTTCCGTGCTTGCACCGCCCGTTGAAAAGACCCATTACCCTGATTGGCGTAATTATAAGGAATACGGCAACGGCATGACGGCAGACTGGGGAGCGCACATGTTCGACATCGCGCAGTGGGCGCTCGGAATGGATGATAGCGGCCCGACGGTCATCAATCCGCCTGATGCGGAGCACAATTTCGTCACTTACAAATATGCCAACGGCGTAGCTATGACCCATGAGGATTTCGGACGCGGATACGCCTGTCGTTTCATCGGCACGAAAGGCATTATTGATATCAGCCGCGGCTTCTTTGAAGGACTGCCGGCCGAAGTCATAAAGAAAGATTTCAGTGACTCGGACGTTAAACTGTACGAGAGTAACGACCACTACAACAACTGGTTGGACTGCATCAAGTCGCGTAAACAGCCGGTTTCGACGGCCGAGATCGGGCATCGTACAGCGACGGTCTGCCATCTTACAAATATATGTTATGAGCTGAAACGTCCTCTGAAATGGGATCCCGTAGCCGAGGCGTTCATTGGCGACGACGAAGCTAACAGTATGCGCTCAGGTTACTTGCGCAAACCCTGGAAAATGGACGTTTGAAAAATAACATAATTGTGGTAGTTGAGTTCCGTCAAAATTTTGTAATTTTGCAGCCGGATTGACAATATAATAAAGGATTTGATGGAATGAGAACATGTATATTGGCTGATAACCAGTTTATTACAAGCGAAGGATTATATTCCGTCCTCAAAAGCAGGGGGGCGGATATAATCTTGCGCGCCTCGAAGATGACCGAATTACAGGAAAAACTTCGCGACACGCCTGACGCTATCGTTATTTTGGACTACTCGCTGTTCGATTTCTCGTCAATGCAACAGATGCTGATCGTCAAGGCGGCATCGCCTAAATCGACATGGCTGCTTTTCTCGGACGAAGATATCGACGATTTCTTCTTGCGTTACGTGACGGCTACCGATCCTACAATCAGCATCGTACTCAAGAGCGATTCGAGGGACGAGATAGCTGCCGCAATAGACAATGCTAAATACGACATCCCTTATTATAGCGAGACAGTCGAGCATATCATCGACTCGGAAAGCGCGGCGGAAGACACGATTGATAATCCTATCAACCTGACGGCTTCCGAAAAGGTTATATTGCATGAAATAGCCAAAGGCAAAACTACAAAAGAGATTGCCTACGACAAGAATTTGAGTTTCCACACCGTCAATTCACACCGCAAGAATATCTTCCGCAAATTGGGCGTCAACAACCTGCATGAAGCGATAAAATACGCTATCCGGGCAGGGATATTTGATGTGGCGGAATATTATATTTGATCAGAATTGCATGAATGATTTCGATACAAATTCCATGACGAGCGGCAGTTCCATTCGCCAGTATGTCCATGTATGACCGCCGTCTTTGACGCGGTATTCATGGGGGATTTCCTTCTTGCGGAACGTGACGTGCAGGTTCGCGTTGCCTTCGTAGAGGAAATCGTCGTCGCCGCAACTAACATACCAGCGGACGCTCTTTATCTGCTTCAATTCGTCCTCGGTAGCTGCTTCGAGTATGCCGTTGATACTGTGGCGCTTGAAGTACTGTTCGATCTGTGCGTCCGTGATACCGTCGCGCTCGCGCAGTCGTCCTTTGTATTCGTCGAGCGACCAGCTGCCTGTCGAGGCGCTCAAAGGCGCTGCCGCAGCAAAGAGTTCGGGGTGATGCAGGGTGTAAAAGATCGTCCCGCCGCCGCCCATTGATAAGCCGGAAACAGCCCTGTAACGGCGTTCCGACCTGACGCGGTAGGTCTTCTCAATGTGAGGAATCAGTTCTTTAAAGAAGAAATCCTCGTAGTTGAAATCGCCCTTGACGTCATTGAAGTAACCGCGACGACCGGTGTTGGCGTCGGGCATAACGATAAGCATAGGGCCTGCAAGACCGGCATTGATAACGCGGTCGGCGATGTTCTGAACCTGCCCGAACTGCACCCATCCGGTATGGTCGTCGCCCGAACCGTGCAAGAGGTAGAGCACGGGATAACTGCGGTCGGTCTCGTCGTAGCCCGGCGGCAGATAGATAGAATAATGACGGTCGGCTTTCAGGATTGCGCTCTTGACCGTGCTTGTTTCGATAACTTTTCCGCTTTGCGCCGACACAAACGAGCATGCGAAAATCAATGTTGATAAAATAATTGTACGTTTCATAGTTAATGGAATTAATTCCGCAAAGGTATATAAAAATTTTGAATTTCCATGCGGACAGATGAAAATCATAAAAATATCAGATAGCCCATAAATGCAATCCCGTATGGGGTTGAACGGTATTTTCCCGCTGTTTTCTATTTATAGTTGATAAAATCTTTTGCGAAACAGGTTATCTTTTCGGCAATGTCTTCATACAATCCACCAAGATAAACGAAATTCTTATCGTTAAGATATGAATCCAACAGTTTATCATTGCTAACTTCCTGCATAAACGGCTGATATTCCGCATTAATCAATGTTCGCCCTATTAACAGCCAAGAAACAGGTCTTAACACATAGCCGCTTTTCGATTTGTCGGAAAACTGAAGTTTGTCATCTTGCAATACCTTTTCAATCAGCACTTTCGTTTCTTTTTCAGTAAGTGTGGATAACAATTTTGTTTGCGCAAGGGTTAATTCCAAAAACTTGTAACGGCTTACCAATTCATCTTCCACAGGGTATTGTACATAGTACAACCTGTCTAATACCGCTTTACCTGCGTCTTTTCTTGTTATAAGTTCTTTATAAGCATTGTTGTCGGCGGCAAACGAATCGAAATCAAATTGATATTCATATCGGTGCAATACGTCAAGATATAAAGGGTATTCCCATAATGCTTGAACAAGCGCTTGTGTTGACATGCTTGTTAGTAAAGAAGTAGGTACCTGACATGCTTCAACCATTTCTTCGCCGGTTTTTAGGCTTGACCATTCCGCCGTACCGGGAACAATCTTATAATCATAAGAATCCGAAGGACGTGCGCCATCATATTCACACACATAGTCCTGATTTTCCCCATCTTTCTCATACATATCGGTGTCCATATTACATGAAAACATAATTCCGACAACGGGGATTAGTAATAAATACAGAATAATTTCTTTCATATCATTTTAAATTATTAGTGAATAATTAAAGTTTAAAACGTTGTAAAGATACGGCAATATTTTTAGATAACAAAAAATAATGCTGTAAAAAATGTAAAAAATTTTGGACAATAATAATTTCCGCACTACCTTTGCGAAAATTATAATGTAATTTGAACATAAAAAAATGATGTTATGAAGTATTTGTTGATTATACTGGGCATTTTAGCAATATCTTGCTCGACAAAAACAGCGAAGGATAACGCGGGCGGTTTGAAAGAGACCGGTGTTATTTATCTTCATCCAAGTAGTGAGAACACCTTGCTGCTATCCGATATAATACAGTCAATGGATCTCGCTTTTCTTGAGACTACCGAATCCTGTTTGCTTGCCGGCATCAAGAAATTGTGTATTGACGGCGATTATTTCATTCAAAATGAGAAAGATGAGTTGGTGTATGTCTTTGACGGCAACGGTCGTTTTAAAGTGAAAATAGGAAGTCGAGGCGGCGGCCCGGGAGAATTTTCATATCCCCATAATTCGGCCTTGGACAAGAAACGAAAAGAGGTTTGGATGGTTGATAATTACCACAGTTTTGTTAAATTTAGTTATGACGGCGCCTTTATAGAAAGACTAAAGAACGATACCGAACGTCCGTTTGCCGACTTTATCATCCTTGATAACGGATACCGGTTGTATCATACTTCAAAATTTCATTATGACGATGAATAGCTGTGTTACAACCTGTTAATGCAACTTGATAACGGCGAATTTAAGAGATTTTTTCAATATGATCCCGTAATGTTCCCTAACGGAGGTACATATTTTGATACGAAACGCCCATTTAACGAATATAATGGCACGCTTTTGTATCACTACATTTTTAGCGATACCATTTATGCCTTATCCGATAGTTCTTTTGCGCCTCATTATGCCTTCGATTTCGAGGATATGAAGCCGGATATTGATTTTAACCGTCAAAATGTAGAAAAGACATTAGAGTATTTCCAGTCATCTCCCAATAAAGCGTATTATTTGCAGAATATAATTGAAAATCAGACGTATATAAAATTTTCATATCTGCTTGGTTCACAATTACATGAGGCTATATACGACAAACGAACGAGACAGGTAAAAGAAGGGAAATTCGTAAATGATTTATTTGCCGCAAACATGAATTTTTTGTGTTTTTCGGGAGATACGTTGATTGCATACATGAATCCGGAAGATGAAATAACGATACAAACGGATGTGTCCGGATTTTTGCCGGATGAGAAAATCACTAAAATAAAGGCGTTACAATTTGATGATAATCCGGTATTGGTCAAAATGATTTTAAAAAAGATAGAATAAATAAATACGGTGTTTATTAATTAGATCTATAACATTTTATTATGAAATTTTACTGTAAGAAGATATATAAAAATTACTCTTGATTCTACAAATATTTTTATAATTCCAAATTATGATTTATCTTTGCGCCGAAAATACTTTACTAAATGATGAGGCAAAAGAGATTTTTTACGGTTATATGTCTGATTATAGGCTGTTTGCTATGTGTGTCGTGTGTTGGGGGAGGACGTGAAATGAAGATACTTGTCGAAGCCGAACGGCTGATGAACAGCCGTCCCGACAGCGCACTGACGCTGCTTGACAGCATCACTGCGCCCGAAAGTCTGTCAGCTCGTGACAACGCCCTTTACTGCCTGCTGATAACTCAGGCGAGGGACAAAAACTATCTTCCCCACACTTCCGATTCGGTCATCCGCCACGCTGTAAATTATTTTGAACAGCATAACGATCCGAAGCGGATGATGACGGCGTATTATACTTTGGGACGGGTAAAGCACTATTTGCAGCAGGTATTAGAGGCACAGGAGTACTACCTCAAGGCGCAGCCTTTGGCGGAAAAATATCAGGATTTGGCGCTTTTGGCGCGTATTCACAGCAATCTCGGTATGCTATATAATTATCAATATGCTTATGAAGAGGCATTGATACAGATGAAAAAGGCTGAACAGTATTTGGTGGAAATGGATGATACCATCAGCCTATCAGTTATATTCAGAGATTTGGGGCGGACTTTCAGTGTGCTTAAACAGTTGGACAGCGCAATCGCATATTACGAAAAAGCTTTGCGAATTGCTCCGCCATTGAATAAAGCGTTTATGCTTAACGAATTGGCGGGAGTGCAGTTGCTTAAAGGAAATCCTGATATAGCATATAATTATGTACGCGAGGCGCTGAAATCAGATGACGGCAGGCGCGACTTTAGTCCGGTCTATCTTGTTATGGGCAAAGTATATAAAGAAATGGGACAAACGGATTCCGCTCTTTACTATCTTGAAAAAGCGGCAAACTACCCTGAGGTAAGCATACGTACTAAAGCAGCAGCTTACTATTATTTATATCACCTGCACAGAGAAAATCAACAATGGACTGATTATGCCCGCTTCCAGAAGGAATACGAAATTCTGCGCGACTCGATTGAAGATCATACACATTCGGAAACCGTCCAAAGGATGCAGGCGTTATTTGATAACGAACAAATCGAAAAAGAGAACAACCTGCTTGAATTACGGGCAGCGTCTCGTCAGCGAAATATAGCCTATCTGCTGCTGGGCATAGTCGTTCTTACTGTCTTGTTCGTAAGATATATCTATCACAAAAGACGCCAAGCACGAGAACGCATCATCAATATGGAAAAGTTCTTTGCAGACATCACCCAAATGAAGTTTAGCCTTACGACAGAACAGATCGAGACTAACAGGCAAAGGCTGAAAGAACTGGAAATCGGTCTCGAATCGACCGATCGTCGCGACAGTGAAACCATCAGCCTGCAAAAAGATCTGCTGAATGCCACTAATGCGCTGATTACGGGATTTTTAAACGAAAAAGAAAATGCTAAGAACCTGATGCTGCAAAGCGAGATTGTCAAAAAACTTCATACGGCAACCGATAAAGTACCGGACTCTGACCATGACTTACTGTTTGAAACTGTTAACAACTTCTACCCCGAGTTTTATTCACGCTTGAAACAAATACCCGACCTGACACGTGAAAATATCCAAACGGCTTACCTGCTGAAAGCGCAACTGACCCAGCCGCAAATAACTCGGATCGTCAGCGCAAATAGAAAAACCGCAGGTATGCGCCTGAAAAGTCTTGCCGAACGGGTCTTTGGCTCTGTAAATAAGGGTGATAACTATAGCAAGGCAATCGCTGACTATATACAGAATCTGTAGCCTGCAACCTCGGGTTGGACAAATTTTGGACATCCGAAAATCCCGCTAAATAACATTTTGGACAAATTTTGGACGCGATTATTTGGACGATAATTGTCGCTGTACGACCTTTGCGGCGGTTTTTTTAACAACATAATTTTATTTAAAATGAAGAAACGATTTTTTACGTTACTTACTGTTACGGATTCTTACGGAAACACTGTCTTCAGTGAATCTGTCTCCTCAATCGGCAGCAATTATGTCGTTGACGTAATGCTTCCGAATGTGCACGACCTATATCAGGTCAGAATATCTCGCGGAAATAACTTGCTTGTCGGGTACTTCCAAAATTAGTCATTTTATTACATGTTTAGTTATGATGAACTTGAGTATTTTTGAAATAGCCGTTTTATTGGTAATAGGATTAATATGGCTATTGGTGAAAAAGTTAAAGAAATGATGAAATATCAAAGAAGTATTACGAATATTTTAAACCTAACACATTAAATTACGGTATGTTACGAGAAATTTTTTTATTGAGTTTGTTTATTTCATTATTGGTATCCTGTGGCGATAATGATATCGATGATCCGGGTCAGTATAATCATCCGTATGGCTATATTGAAGGGATTTATGGAGATGGCTCTCCTTATGACCGGAAATTAACGATGGTTTATAATGGGGATACGTTGAAGAATAAGAGCGTCGAATTTGTGTCGCGCGGCATTGCTAAACCACAGGCTGTGCTGACATTTGAAAATGTGATAACTGGCGAGGCGAAAACCGTATTAACGGTTGATGTTATCGAAACAGAAAGCCCCGAAGAAGGGATGATCCATTTGGATTTTGAAGGCATATATCACGGCAAAGTCCGTGATATTAACTATTCGGGATTTATCGAGCCTAACCATATATTGATTAAGTTGCAGGAATGAGAGATTGAATATTGAAAGGCTCGTCATAGCGGTGCAAGTAAAGTTTGGCCTTGAAAATGAATGTTATATATACATAATAATACGTAAAAGAGTTGGCGGACTTTACTGCACTGTTTATTTTCGCGGCGATATATTCTAAAAAAAGAACAAAAAATAATGGTATGTTACGAGCAATTTTTCTTTTGACTTTATGCTTTTTCTTGTCGAATATCGCAGTAGCGGCGCAGGCGGATACGCTTGTCGTTGTGCATGGTTACGTTTACGATAGGATTGATATGACGCCGTTGGCGGATGTTAATGTCTATGAGACAACAACGCGACACGGCGCATCAACCGACGAGAATGGCCATTTTAGTCTCCGTCTGCCTTCGCGCGATCTGCAACTGCGAATCACCCATATCGGTTACACTTCAAGAATCCTTACAATCAAAGAGGTTACGAACAGTTCGAGGCTCACTATATTGTTGGAACGTTCCGAGATGCAGTTAGACGAAGTGACGGTCACAAGCCGCAGGACGGACGAACTGACAACGCCACAGATGGGTACATTACGGGTGTCGGGCGAAGATATAAAGCGTATCCCGACCGTTTTTGGCGAAGCCGACGTGATAAAAGCCCTGCAAACGCAGCCGGGTGTATCGGCAGGCACGGAAGGACTGGCGGGAATGTATGTGCGCGGCGGTAACGAAGACGAAAATCTGTATATGCTCGACGGCATACCGCTTTACAAGATTTCGCATTTGGGCGGGCTGTTTTCAGCGTTCAACGTTGAGGCTGTGCGCGATGTAACGTTCTATAAATCATCGTTTCCGGCACGGTATGGCGGACGGCTGTCAAGTGTGCTTGATGTGCGCACCAAAGACGGGGATATGTATCGCTATCACGGCAGCGCAACGCTCGGACTTACTTCGGGCAATCTGAATTTCAGCGGTCCGATTGTAAAAGACCGGACATCGTTTGCCGCATCGGTGCGCCGTTCGTGGCTCGAAGCGTTGTCGGCGCCCGGACTGGCGATTATGAACAAACAGCAGGAAAGCGAAGGGAAAAAGACATACGGACAGTATTCGTTCACCGATGTGAACCTGAAAGTCAATCACCGTTTCAATTCCAGCAGTTCGGCTTATGTGAATTTTTATTACGGCAACGACTATTTCAAAATCGGGGAGCGTAAATTTATGGACAATGAGATGTATTTTGTAGATGAGAATATTACGCGGATGAACTGGGGAAATATGCTCGTCTCTGCGGGTTGGCAATATCGTTTCAGCGACAAATTGAGTATGTCGGTTACTCCATCGTTCACGCATTATTCCTCATTGCTTCGCAAAAATATCTTTGAGAGCGAAAATGCAAAAGATGATGTTGATTATGAGGAACGTACAACAAACAAAACCACCGAAAACGGGATAAACGACTTGAACGTCGGCGTGCATTTTGATTATCGGCTGTCGGACAGGCAGCATCTGAATTTTGGCGCCGTTTACAGCCATCACAGTTTCCTGCCCGAAATGAACAGAATACAGACAAGTGGCATCGACGGCATAGTGCAGGATAATAGCAATAATGGCGAACAGATAAAAGCCAATGAAACAGCTTTTTATGCCGAATACGACCGAACGCTTTCGAGTGTTTTCCGAATAAATGCGGGATTGAGGCTGAGTATGTTCGGCGTCGATGGCGTAACTTACCGGACGCTTGAGCCGCGTTTATCCATCCGTGCAGCGCTTTCGGAAAGGTTAAGTCTGAAAGCCTCGTATTCGCGCATGAATCAGTTCGTACAGCAGATAAGCGACAGCTATATCAGCCTGCCAACCGATTTCTGGATGCCGGTCAACAGCAAATTCAAGCCCTTGGAAAGCGACCAACTTTCGGCAGGTATGTATTATGAGTTGCCCGCAGGCTACTTGTTTACGGCGGAAGCGTTTTACAAACGTATGCGCAACCTGCTCGAATACAAAGAAGGCTATACCTTTATGCCGGCTTCGGTTAGCTGGGACGACAAACTGACTTCCGGCAGCGGACGGGCTTACGGCGCCGAATGGTCGGTTCAGAAGACCAACGGCAAGCTGACGGGTATGTTCAGCTATGGTCTGATGTGGTCAGACCGCCAATTTGCCGAAATCAACCTCGGTAAACGTTTCCCCTCGAAATATGACAATCGCCACAAAATCAACATTACAGCCAATTATAAATTCAATCCAAAGTTTGAACTTAACGGCGGTTGGACGTATGTAACGGGTAATCGTTTGACGCTTGCGCTCGAAGATTATATGGACTTCACTGTCAACGGTTTCGACCAATCGCTCGCACCAACAAACCCGTTTCAGGAAGACTGGGTAAGATATTACGAAACGAGAAATAACGTGCGCCTGCCTGCCTATCATCGACTTGATTTGGGGCTGAATATCTATCTGACACTCAAAAAAGGTCGTACCGGAATATGGAATATCAGCGTCTGGAATGTGTATAACCGGCTTAATCCCATTGTAATACGCACCACTTCAATGTATTCGGATACATATCAAAAGAAAATCGACCCCAAATTCCAAACTATAGGGCTATTTCCGATAATCCCATCTATTTCATACACTTATAAATTTTGAAAGCAATGAAAACAAAACAATACTTACTTTTCGCCGTACTCGCGTTGATATTTTTCTCTTGTTACAAGGATATCAGTCTCGAAAGTTATCGCCCTGAGCCTGAACTTGTTATGAATGGCGTTGTTACGACAGATACAAGCGTAATGGTAAGCATCAGTCGCACCAAGTTTTTTACCGACACAAACCCTTACGAAGTTGTGCAGGATGCTGATGTCTATCTATTTGTCAACGGCGACCTGCGCGAACAAATGCGTTGGACGACGAACGATTCTTTCTATGGCGGCGGCGTTTATATGTCGGATTATCAGCCTGAAACCGGCGATAAAATAAAAGTCCGAGCCACGACAAAATACGGCGAAGTCTGGGCGGAAGAAACCGTTCCGAAGAAACCGGCGATTGAAGCTATCGACGTTTCTTACAGATTGATATATGACCATAAGAGCTTAGGAACTCTTGAGGACGGCACTTTTGGTGAAATTCCAACGATGGAAATTACTTACCGTATAACGTTTACCGATGCCGCTGATATTGCAGATTTCTATTTTGTGCGGATAGATAACCCGAATCCCGGACAGATTGAAGTTGCCGGTAATTTTGATTATTCGTCGGATCCCGTGTTTCAGGAACAGGTCTCGGTCGTTGATGGGCTGTTCGGAGGCAACGAAATAGGCGGTCAGGGCGGACGCGCTTTTACTGACAAATTGATTGACGGACAGCGTTATGCGCTGATTGTCAGGGAATCTCAATCGAGCGTCGCATACGATTTTGAGCCGGGATTGGCCCGCCGCATAAGGTTGTATGCCATAACGGAATCGTACTACAACTACCTGACGTCGATGCAGACAGCCGTCGATGCCGCTGATATGGCGAGCCTGTCAACCTTCGGTTTTGCCGAACCCGTACGCATCTATACAAACATACAGGGCGGTGTCGGCATACTTGCCGTAAGTCGATATGATTCGAAAATACTTGATTTGCACGATGTTTTTCGGGAATAATAGAGTATTATGGTATGATTTGCCGTTGGCTGTGCGATATTTTTTGTTTGTTGGGTTGAGATGTGGTAATATACAGTATATCAGCATCTTTGTCCATCCACGCATCTGTAACGGAGCCTTCTATTCCCCTGACATTTGGTTCATTTGTATTGCTGTTGCGGACTGTGACGGTAAGAGGTACGATACGGTTTTGCGGGTCGCTGGTATGCAGGTTGATTGTCGTCGAAAGGTTTTCGAGCGGCAGCTTGTCGCGGTCGCAATAGAAATCTAACACTAAGCTTATTCCGGCAGACAAATAAAGGTTTTGAGGAGCAACTCTCAGCCATTCGGGCAGGTCTTTTAATGAGAAAAACAGTATGCCGGAACCGTTATTTATAATTGCTGCGCTAATCCGTGTCAGTTCGCGCCCGAAATCGAGGGTATTTATATCAATGCCCAACTTGCCCTCATCCATCGAACCCGGCAATCCGATTTTTACGGACGGGCGAGAGGCGTCATTGCTGACTATTTCTATTTCTTCGTCAAACGATTCGGGATAAGGCGCTTCCGGATTACTTATATGAAAAGTTATCTCTTCATTTGGCCGCAATATTCCATTGAGGTTTTGTTCACTATCTCTGAAATTGGTAAACTTTATCCAGTCAGGATAAGAATTAATCGCCCATAAAAGTATTCCTTTGCCTTCGTTTTTGATTGTCAATTCGCAGAAAAAGTCATTGCTTATATACTGCTTTGAAGTATATTGAACGTTTATCTTCGGGTTTCCGGCTATGAGGCAGGATACGGTTATCGCAATCGTCTCGCCTGCAGATGTTTGCAGATACATGAGGTCGGCATAGATGCCGTAATCGGCGAAGTCGCGGTTTTCCGTCGCTTTGCACCTGAACGTAGCGATATTGTTCTCGAAACGTCCGGATGTGGATGAAACATCCAACCATTCCGGCTTACTTATTATCTTAAAATCAGTGTTTTGTATATCGCAATACACTTCGTAATACGCTTCTAACCAATCCGGCGAAACCATTATGCCGGTAGCCTCTTTGGATTCCGCCGCAAGCGTCTTTTCGTTGAGGAAATCATTGTTGCAAGCGGTGAGTGAAAGCATTAACTGAAGAAATACAATAATTCTTTTCATAGCATTAAAAATAAAAACCAAGTCCTAATGAATAATCCAAACGTGCAAGTGACTGTGCATCCTTCCCCATATCAAGCGATTGTGGTGAGTTGTACTTTGTTGAGAGTGTCGCCTTATTGATTAATGAAAAAAGATAACCGATGTTCAATCCTATTGAAATGCGGCTGACCGGAAAGTATTCAACCGAAGCGTCCTCGCTTATGCCCCATGTATTGGCTTCGAGCAGCATGTTAGGATATTCCGACAGGTTGTAAGGGATATGGTACTTGTCGGCGTATATCTCGCTACGCCATCTCACATATCCCACAGAACTTTTCCATGCGATTGCAAACTTTTGCCCCAGCTTCTGACGGAAAATTAACGACGACGCAACAAACTGTGTATAAGCCTTTTCATTCATTCCTGTCTGAAAATTAACCATGCCGATGTCGGATTCCACTTGTTGCATCATTTTCAGATTGCCCGAAGTGGTAAACGCGGAATACTTCACCCCAAATCCGAAAAAGTTGAAAATCATGTAGTAAACATCCGCTGAGCCGTGCCATCCGGTTATGTAATCATTGACGTATTTTTCCGCCTGCTCGCGGCTTGCACCGTTTAACATGTTGTTTTCTATCGTCTTGTCGTGGTTGCCCAACAAATACGACCCTCCGCCGCGCACGCTTGCTATCCAACGTTCCGATTTTTGCCCCGACGCATGGCTGATAAAAATTAATAGTAATAAGGTTGTTGAAAAAAAGAATTGTTTCATAAATATATTATTTAATGCGCAAAATTAGTAAAAATTTTGATATATTCCGCGAACTCTAAGGATTTTATGCGTTTTTTTTATCCAAACAGCCTGAAAACCGTGTTTTCAACACTGAAATCGGTCACCTCAAGAGTAAAAATGGCTGTTTTAGGTGGCATTATGATATTTAAACACTAATATTTCCTATTTTTGTAGCCGGATTTGTTACCCGATTTTGGAAATTAGAAATTTGATAGGTATGTTGAAGAAGAAAAAAATGTTACTATTATTGCTTTGTGTATCAGCGATATACAACCTCAATGCGCAGACTAAGGACACTATTGAACTTAGGAGCTATGTCCGCGAGTTTTATTTTAAAGAGCCTGTAATCAATGTGTTACATGATTTTGAAACCAAATACGGGATGAAGTTGCGCTATGACAAGACGGAGGTTGATGAGCTGAAATACACAGGCGAATTCCTTTCGGAAAAAATCATAGACGCTTTTGCGGCGATTATCGGAGGAATAAAGGAATTGACGTATTACATTGACAGTGAGGGTGTTTATTGCGTTGTGCTGGCGAAAAACCGTCCTCGTAACCGCACGGGCGTCGAGAACCGGCAATATCGCGGCGAGGCTACGCGCAAAAATCTGACCGTCACCGGCAGGATTAAAGACCAGACGAACGGCGAGTTCCTGCCTTTTGCAACGGTGCAGGTGGAGGGTAATGCCAAAATCGCAACTACGACAAATACGGACGGTTATTTCACTCTTTACAATGTGCCTTCGGATACTGCTACGCTGATATTCAGGTATTTAGGTTACGAGACGCAGTATTTCTACCTGTCGCCGGAAATTTCGACCGACAATGTTTTTGTCGAACTTCAGCCTTCGGTAAGTCTTCTTGACGAGGTGGTCGTTGTAGGGCAGCGCGAGGATGTTTTGAAAATCCCCGAACTGTCGATCGGCGTCATCCAGACTACGGCGGCAAAGATTGCCGACCTGCCTGCGCTGGGCGAGAAAGACCTCTTTCGCACCTTCCAGCTGATGCCGGGCATCTCGGCTGCTAATGAATCGTCGGCGGGGATGTACGTGCGCGGCGGTACGCCCGACCAGAACCTTGTCCTCTACGACGATTTCACAATCTATCACCAGGAGCATCTGATGGGCGTGTTCAGCGCGTTTAACACTAACGCAGTCAAGGATATACAACTTCATAAGGGCGGTTTCGACGCCAAGTACGGCGGGAGGCTGTCGAGCGTGATGGAGATTGTGGGTAAGACGGGTAACGACAAGTCGTTTAATATCGGAGGAGACATTGGTTTTCTGGGGTTTAACGGTTTTGTGGAGTTGCCTTTCGGCAATGAGAGAGGTTCATTTTTCATTGCAGGCAGGCGCTCGTTTCAGAGTTTTATGTATAACAAATTCACGGATGTTTACTCCGAAAATCAGACCAGCGGTAGTATGTCGGGCGGTCCCGGCGGCGGGCGTTTCAACCAGCGCAACCAGCAGAAACCGGAATCGTATTTTTACGACCTCAACGCCAAACTGACTTACAACCCGACGAAGCGCGACATCCTGTCACTCAGTTTTTTCAACGGTGAGGACGTGCTTGACAACTCGCGCGAAAGTTTCGGCAGTTCGTTCATGAGCGGCAGCCTCACCGATAAAACCAACTGGGGTAATGTCGGTAGCAGCCTCAAATGGTCGCGCAATAAGGACGACAAGTATTATTTTAATCTATTAGCTTCATTTTCAAATTATTATAGCCTTCGAGATCGACAAAACAACGTGACGAACTCGTCGAGCACCAGCACAACGAGCAATGTCGCCGTCATGTTCGACCAAAATACGGACGAGGATAACCGCCTGTTTGATTTCTCGCTAAAATTTGATAATGAGCTGAAAATCAGCGGTACAAATCGCCTTGAATTTGGGTTGAACTACTCTAATTACAATATCCGATATCGTTATTCGCAGAGCGATTCGACGGACATCCTGAACATGCGTAACAGCGGGAATCTGCTTGCCGGATATTTGCAGGACAAATGGACTGTGGGAGAGAAGTTTACGGTGCTGCCTGGCGTGCGTCTGTCGTTTTATGACGTTACTACGCGACTGTATCCCGAACCGCGCCTGCAGGCATTTTATAAGTTTAATGACCGGCTGAAAATCAAGGGTTCAACGGGTTATTATTATCAGTTTGTGAACCGTATCGTGCGCGAGGACATTTCCGCCGGAAGCCGCGACATCTGGTTGCTGTCGGACGACAAAGGCATACCTGTCAGCAGTTCAACGCATTACATCGTCGGCGCAAGTTATGAAACGAACGACTTCCTTTTCGATGCCGAGGCTTACTACAAGCGGCTTTACGACCTGAGCGAATACACCTTGCGGTTTGCGCCTTCATTTATAGATAATTCCGGTTATCAGGAGTTTTTCTACAATGGCGAGGGCTATTCGCGGGGCGTGGATTTCCTGCTGCAAAAGAAATACGGCAAACTGACGGGCTGGATTGGTTACACGCTTGCTGAGACACGCTACAAATTTCCGATTTATGGCGATGGATATTATGCTGCTAATCAGGATGTTACCCATGAGTTCAAGACCGTCTTGACTTACAAGCCCCGCCGCGATCTGACCCTCTCGGCGACATGGATTTACGCCACCGGAAAGCCTTATACGGAGCCTATTGGAGGCTACAAACTGAACACTCCCAACGGCGGTGAGATGAATTTCATTGTCGTGGATAAGAAAAACAATGCGCGATACCCTGATTATCACCGTCTTGACCTGCTTGCGAAATACGACCTGTCGTTCATCAAGAAGTTCAAGTCGAGTATTAGCGTGTCGCTCTTCAACGTTTACGACCGTGCAAACGTCTGGTACAAAGAATTTTCGTACGACGAACAGGTCGGCATTACCGAAACAAATATCAACCTTCTCGGCTTCACGCCTAACGTGACGCTGAGTATTCAATTGAAATAATTATGAAGAAAGAGTTTAATCATAACGTCATTTCCCTCGCCGCGCGTATCGTCATTGCGAAGTACGAAGCAATCTTGACAACCGCATTTGCTTTCGCACTGCTCATTTCCTGCGGCGAGCCGCTGACGGACAGTACCGTCAATACCGACATGCCGATTGTCGAAAGTTACATTCAGGAAAATACTAATTCGCTGAGCGTCAAGATATACAGCATGGAAGTCTATCTTCAAGACGACTTTATCCTGTCGAAACCTATAACCGGCATGTCGCCAACCGTTAACGGCAAAGCCCTTACGGAAACGTCCGAAGGTACATATACGCTTGATTTACAGAGTGATACAATCAGGGGTGCACAGGAATACACCTTGAATTTCGACTACAACGGTGCGACCATTTCCGCCTCTACAACCATTCCTGAAAAAGTCAACAATCTGACTGTCAGCCCGGAATACATAACCGTAGAGTCATCTTCGTATTATTATTGGGATATGGATAGCGATACCATTGAGATAAAACTCACGTGGGATGACCCTGAAGGCAGTTATTATCAGATATATATCGAAAGTCCGGCAACTTCCGACATGCCCGATATGGGAGGCGGGATGCAATTCCGTCGCCGCATGATGCAACCGTTCAAAGGCAGCAGTTATACTACCACTTCGCGCGAGTTCCGTACTGCAGGCAAGTACAGCATCTACGTTTATCGCGTCAACAAAGACTACGCCGACCTGTACGAGCGCATCAGTTCGACCGACCTTGCCAACCCATCGTCGGCTATCAGCAACGCTTTCGGCATTTTCACCTCGATGAGCGTCGCCAAAACGACTTTTTATGTGTATGAAACAGATGAATAAATTAATTAATAGGAGTATGAAGGTTATGAAAACGAATTTTTTATTATTAGCGGCAGCGCTGGTATTTATAACCGGCTGCAATTCGGAAAGTGCTGAAAACGAAGAAACGCCGACGGCAACGTTCAGTGTCAGCGGTGTTGTTACAAAATCGGACGGTGGCGGTGCGGCTGCAGGCGCTTCCGTTATGGCGGTCAATACGACAGACGACAGCAATGTCGGTCAGGCGCCCTCAAACGCTTATGGCGAATATGTCATAACAGGCATTCCATCAGGAGTTTACAATATCGTTGCCTCGCTCAGCGGCTATAATACAACGACTATTGCTAACGTGAAGATCACGTCTTCCGATATTACGGGGCAAAATATTGTGCTTCAAAAAATTACGGTACCAACCTACAGTATTTCCGGAACGGTCACAAAGTCGGACGGAAGCCCGGCGGCAAACGCTTCGGTGCAAGTTCTTAAAGCAAGCGACAAAACTACCGTAGGAGAAACTGTAACGACCAATGAATCAGGACAATACGCTATCGAAAATATTCCTGAAGGCGAATACCTGATAATAATCAAACTCGACGGCTATGAAACGGCAACGCTTACGGATATATCGGTGACAAACAGCAACTTAACGGGTAAAAATGCTGTCTTGCAGCCCGTATCAATCAGTTCCGATGCTGTTTCCATACATTACGAAGATAATCAGGCGACTGTGACTAATCCTTATGCAGAGAAAGGCGTTACGATAACTGCCGATGGCGCTCATGTTACCGTATCCACCTCAGTATCAGAGGCTATCGAATATATTGTATCAGGCTCGACCGCTAACGGATCGCTGAAAATTCAGAACAACGCATCCTTGGCTAACACTTTGAAACTTACGCTCAACAGCGTTGTGATAAGGTCGGCAAGCAAATTGCCGCCTGTTCAAATCACTAAAAACGAGGGCGTTACGATAGTCGAACTGAAAGGCGTTAATGTCCTGGCCGACAATGCTTCCAACGAAGAAAATGCAACGCTCATCAGCAAAAGCGGCTCGCTGCAGTTCGACGGCTATGGAAGTCTATCTATCAGTGGTTTGGCAAAACATGCCATTGCGAGCAGCAAAAAAAATATTTCGGTGATAAGCGGCGAAATAACCGTTACAGAGGCCGCTTCGGATGGATTTCATGCCGAAAACGGTTTTGAAATAACCGGCGGAAGCCTGGAAATCACGGCAATGGGTGATGGCATTGACGCCGGCAGCGGCGCGGCTGTAATCAGAGGTGGAAATATACAAATCGCTTCTAATGAGGCAGATACAAAGGGTATCAAAGGCGACGCCGGCGTAACGGTCGGTGGCGGCGTTATCGCCATGACCGTAACAGGCGCGCAGTCGAAAGGTATCAGTAGCAAAGCCGACGTCACAATAACAGGCGGATCCATTGACATAACTACCTCAGGAGCAACCGTTCTGAACGCAGTCGGCAGCGGTTTCGATCCGTCGTACAGCACAGCTATCAAAAGCGATGCAAACATAACTGTTTCGGCGGGAACGATTGATATTAAGAGTCTTAAGTCGGCCAACGGCGGTAAAGGCATCTCGGCCGACGGCGATATAAGCATCCAAGGCGGCGACATAATCATTACCACTGCAGGCGACGGAGCCATATACACTACTGAAACGGGCGCAAATGATTCATACACAGCTTCTTGTATTAAAAGCGACAAAAACATCCTGCTTTTGGGCGGCAATATAACGTGCAGCAGTTCGGGAACGGGCGGCAAAGGCGTGAATGCCGACGGCTCAATAACTGTCGGCTTGGCAGGCGCTAACAATGCCGATTTAAAACTGACGGTCAGCACTTCGGGCGAGAGGTTTTTGGTATCCGGCAACAGTGGCGGCGGCAATCGTCCGGGTGGCGGCGGCGCATTCGGCGGCGGCGGTAGCAGCAGCGGCACCGATTATGCCAACCCTAAAGCAATCAAAGCCGAAGGCGACGTCACTGTTAACAGCGGCACAATCACCGTTATCTGCAGCCAAAAGCAGGAAGGCGGCGAAGGCATGGAAAGCAAAGGTGCGTTCACTATCAATGGCGGCGCAATAGATATCAGCTCTTACGACGACTGCATCAACGGCGGTAAATCCGTGACTATCAACGGCGGCACGACCTTTGTAGCGGCTCGCGGACAGGACGCTATCGACAGCAACGGCTCGCTCACAATCAACGGCGGACTGACTATCGCCAACGGAGTGCGCGGCGATGGCGAATCCTTTGATGGTCAGACAGGTAAGTACCCAGTCAACGGCGGCATCATCGTCGGTACGTGCAGCAATATGATGGAAGCGCCCGCCGGTCCGCAACGCTCAGTCATATATTCGCGAGCCTCGGCAGGTAGCGATATTTGCATCAAAAACTCGTCGGGCGAGAACATCCTGCTGTTCCGCGTCCCGGTCATTTCGGGCGCAAGCAACGGCACAACGCTCATCGTCGTCTTTTCCGACCCGCGCCTCGTAGCCGGAACATACACCCTGCTGTCGGGCGGTAAAATCGATGGCGGCGTCAATTTCAACGGCTACTTCACCGGCGGCACGTATTCCGGCGGCTCCACAAAATCTTTCACTATCGGAAGCTCGGCATATACTGTGGTGCAATGATTTTTTCTTATTTGCTTGGAAATCCAAAAATATCATGTATTTTTGTGAGGTTAATTTGGAGTAAATATGAAAAATGTATTGTTATTATTATGCGTAGTTTTATGTGTGGATTTAGCTTTTGGTCAGACGGCTACCGAGACGGTTTATTTGTCGGGTATTGATGCCGAACACACTGTTGAATGGGATTTTCTATGTTCTGCGGGGCGAAAAAGCGGGGTATGGACGAAGATAGGCGTGCCTTCGTGTTGGGAACAGCAGGGCTTCGGGGCGTACAATTACGGTCACGACAAGTTCGAGGACAGAGTTAATGAAACCGGCACATATCGCCATCGGTTTAATGTTCCCGGCGCCTGGAAGGGACGCGAGGTGAGGCTCGTGTTTGAAGGTGTGATGACCGATGCTTTGGTTAAGGTCAACGGTCGTCAGGCAGGGGCGGTTCATCAAGGGGCGTTTTACCGCTTCTACTATGACGTCACTAAGTTGTTAAAGTACGGCTCGGACAATGAGTTGGAAGTGTTTGTGAAGAAACATTCCGACAACGAGAGCGTCAGCAAGGCCGAGCGTCAGGCCGATTTCTGGATTTTCGGCGGTATTTTCCGTCCGGTCTATCTGGAAGTTAAGCCTGTGGTTAATGTCAGGCGGGTGGCTATCAATGCCGATGCTAACGGTAAGTTTGAAGCCGATGTATGGTTGGCTAATCCCAGGAATATAAACGTTCTTAGTGTTGATATTCAGACTATTGACGGCGTTTCTGTGGGAAAGAATGTGTTTGCCGAAGATGTTCTCGGGTTGATTTTGAGGAATAATCCCGGTGTTAACAAAAACTCGTCCGGGGGTGGTTTGATCGGCGGTTCGAGCACGGATACGGAGATGCGCCTTAGCCTCAGGATAGATAAGCCTAAGACATGGACGCCCGAATCCCCCAATCTTTACAAGGCCGTCTTTACTGTCGTCGCTTCAAACGGGCAGCAGCATGTTTACGAGCAGCGATTCGGTTTCCGTACGGTCGAAGTCCGTGCCGAGGACGGCATTTACATCAACGGAGCGAAGATAAAGATGAAGGGTGTCGATCGCCATACTTTTCACCCGAAATATGGGCGTTCGTCGTCTAAAAGGCTTGCAATAGAGGCTGTTAACCTCATGAAGGACATGAATATGAACGCAGTCCGCATGTCGCATTATCCGCCTGACGACTTTTTCCTTGATGTCTGCGATTCGCTCGGTTTGTTTGTGCTCGACGAGTTGACGGCCTGGCAGAAACCTTCGTATGACGATGTTGTAGGGCGTATGCGCCTTGAGGAGATGATCGCCCGTGACGTCAATCACCCTTCGATTATAATATGGGATAACGGCAACGAGGGTGGTGAGAACAACAATCTCAATGACGATTTTGCCGAGTTGGATATCCAGAAACGCAAGGTTATCCATCCATGGCAGGACTATGACCTGACAAATACCTTGCATTATTTCGATTACAACTACCTTGCCCTTGACGGTTTCAGCCGGCGCAAGATATTTTTTTCGACCGAATTTCTGCATGGTCTCTACGATGGAGGGCATGGAGCCGGATTGGATGATTACTGGTTTCGGATGTGGAATAATCCGCTCTGTGCGGGCGGTTTCTTGTGGGATTTCGCCGACGAATCGGTCGAGCGCACCGACCGTAACGGAGAGCTTGATTCCGACGGCAATCATGCCCCGGACGGTATTCTCGGCCCTTACCTCGAAAAAGAAGGTAGTTTCTTCACTATCAAAGAAATATGGTCGCCCGTCTTTTTTGAAAAACGTTATATCGGCAGTGATTTCGACGGCATTTTAAGGATAGAGAACCGTTATCATTTCACGGATTTGAAGCAATGCCTGTTTGAATATCGTTTTGTCAATTATCCTTCTGCGGCAAGTTTTCGGTCTATGCCGCCATTATCGCTTGAGCCGTTGCAGAAAGGCAGTTTGAAGATTGATATGCCGAGCGATTGGCGCACGTTCGATGCTCTGGAAATTCGCGTGACAGACCCCTACGGACGCGAGTTGAATACATGGAGTTGGCCATTGCAGAAAGCCTCTGCGGTAGCCGGCAAATTGGCTAAGGCGTCGGGCGAAAAGGCATCGGTCGGCGAGCGCGACGGCAGGATTGAAGTCGTCTCAGGCTCACAGAAATTTGTGTTCGACAAGGCCGATGGGCGGCTCAAATCGGTCGAATCGGGGGGACGTGCGATAGCATTGTCCGACGGCCCTGTCATCATCGGTGGCAAGCGCACGCTGAAAAACGTCGAATATTACGAAAAAGACGGCGAAGTATCTGTCGTTGCGACTTACGATAACCGCGACCGTTTTGAATGGCGGGTTGCCGGCGGATTGCTGAACCTTCGCGTATCGTATTCGCCGTCGGACAACAGCCTTTATGCCGGTGTCGGTTTCACTTTGCCTGAAGCGAGTGTGGCCGGTATGCGCTGGCTTGGCGACGGCCCTTACCGTGTCTATAAGAATCGTATGAAAGGTGCGCGTTTCGGCTTGTGGGAAAAGGCATATAACAACACTGTGACGGGAGAATCCGGTTTTATCTATCCCGAATTTAAAGGTTATCATGCCAATGTGTATTGGGTTGAAATACAGGGGAAAAATGCGCCTGATTTCCGTGTTTTAATTGCCTCGGACGATATTTTCCTGCGCATGTTAACCCCACAGGAACCGAAATTTCCGGCCAACACAGCTATGACTTATCCCGAAGGCGACCTTTCTTTTCTGCATGGCATCAACGCTATCGGGACGAAATTTAAGAAGCCCGACCGCCTCGGTCCGCAGTCGAATCCTTATTTTTACAGCCCACAAAGAATACATGGCGAAAAGTTGGATTTAGAAGTGATTTTTGACTTCCGGCAATGAAAATCCGCAACCTTTTGTCGAAAAAAATTTGAGGATTGAAAAATTTATCGTAATATTGCAGCCTAATTAATTAAAAATAACATTATGGGACTTTTAGAAAAAATTAAAGAGAAAGCATTCAACGAGTTTATTGACATTATTGAATGGCTTGATGAGACACAGGACACGATTATTTGGCGTTTCCCGCGTTATCAGAATGAGATTAAGAATGGCGCCCAGTTGATAGTTCGCGAGTCGCAGGTAGCTATTTTAGTCGATCAGGGACAGTTTGCCGACGTTTTTCAGCCGGGCAGGTATGAGCTTACTACTCAGAACATTCCTATATTAGCGACGCTTCGCGGTTGGAAGTATGGTTTCAATTCTCCTTTCAAGTGTGAGGTTTATTTTGTCAATACGAAGCAGTTCCTCAACCTGAAATGGGGCACGAAGAACCCTATTATGATGCGTGACCCGGAGTTCGGGCCTATCCGCATGAGGGCTTTCGGCACCTACTGCTTCAAGATCGGCTCCGACCCGCGTAACTTTATCAAGAATGTTGCCGGTACCGACGGTAATTTCACTACTGAGGGCATCCAGGAGCAACTTCGCAATTTCATCATTACGAAATTTACAGACCATCTTGCCGAATCCAAGATTGCAGCGCTCGACTTAGCGTCGAATCTGAATGAGTTTTCGGTAGCTCTTCAGAATCAGTTAGGAACTGATTTTCAAGATCTTGGTATGGAATTGACAAAGTTCCTTATTGAGAATATTTCGCTTCCGGAAGAAGTCGAGAGGGCTCTTGACAAGCGTACAAGCATGGGTATCGTCGGTGATATGGGAAAATACACGCAGTTCCAGTTTGCCGACGCCTTGCGCGCCGGAGCCGACAACCCCGGTGGCGGTTCGCCTGCAGGCGATGCTATGGGTATGGGCATGGGATTTGCCATGGCCGGACAGATGGCTTCGCAGATGATGAATCCGCAGCAGTACCAGCAGGGCGCTGTCCCGCCGCCTATCCAGCAGCAGAAACTGTTCTATGTCGCCGTTAATGGCCAGCAAACAGGCCCCTTCGGCATTTCCCAGTTACAACAGTTGCTTATTCAAGGGCAGTTCTCGCCGAAATCCATAGTATGGACCCAGGGCATGACGGCGTGGGCAGAAGCAAGCACCGTCATTGAATTGGCGCCTGTGTTAGGAGCTGTGCCGCCTCCGCCACCACCTGTTTCCTGATTAGTGTTTTGAAGTGTGGAAGAAAAAGAATCTGTTTACCTCGGAGATGAAGCTCTGAAATCAAGCGATACCGTACAAAGCAAATGCCCTTCGTGCGGAGGCTCGCTCGTTTATTCTCCCGAAGACGAAAAACTCGCCTGCGAATATTGCGGGGGCAAAGTGGATCTTGACATGACGCCTGCTGAGGTGCATGAAAATGATTTCGCCGAGTGGTCGTCACATCCCGAAATGCTTGAAAGAATCGAGAACTTGGTGGCGGAAGTCGTTTGCGGTCAATGTGGTGCGCATACCACCTTTCCCGAAAACACAACCTCATTCTCGTGCGCTTTCTGCGGTACGCCTATCGTTCTTAAGGATTATGTGCAACGCCGCTCGTGGAAACCGGAATACACCCTGCCTTTCAAAATCGGCAAGAAAAAGACTAAGGAACGTTTCAGGAAATGGGTGTCTTCGCTTTGGTTCGCCCCGAATGGTTTTGCTAAGAATCTGGAAGCCGACGAGAAGATAAAAGGCGTCTATCTGCCCTATTGGACGTATGATGCCGCTACTGTGACCCGTTATTCGGGCGAGCGGGGCGTTAACCGCACTGTTTCGAGGATGGTCAATGGTAAGCGGGAGACCTACGTCGTGACGGATTGGTATCCTGTTTCCGGCGTGGTGCGTCATAATTTCGACGACGTGCTTGCCCCGGCTTCCAACAGCCTGCCGCATGATATCGCTTCGGTGCTGACAAACTGGGATATTAAGAATTACGTCGCCTATAAAGACCAGTTCGTTCGAGGCTTCCTCACCGAGCTGTATCAGAAAGATTTTAAGGACTGCTACCCTTACGCCAGACAACAGATGGAGGCATACGTTTCAGCCCTCGTCAGGCAGGACATCGGCGGCAGTCAGCAACGTGTTCACTCACAGGATACCTCCTATTCGAACGTCAAGTTCAAGCATATCCTGCTGCCTGTCTGGATAAGCGCTTACCGCTACAAAAACAAGACCTACGTCTTCGCTATCAACGGACGTACAGGCCATGTGACCGGCCAGCGCCCATGGAGCATCCCGAAAATCATAGGATGTATCCTGGCAGTCATCGCTATTATAGCTCTTTTGTTTATGTATGTTAAATAATTATACTTATCTTATGGGAAAATACATTTTATCGTTTGATGCGGGGACTACGAGTTCGCGCGCAATTGTGTTCGACAGCGAAGGCCGGGCTTGTTCGGTCGCGCAAAAGGAATTTACTCAAATCTTTCCGCGTAACGGTTGGGTTGAGCATGATCCGTTGGAGATCTGGGCGTCGCAGGTCGCGGTTGCGGTAGAGGCAATCACAAAGATTAGCGTCGGCGCGGCCGATATTGCGGCTATCGGCATCACTAATCAGCGGGAAACGACTATCGTTTGGGAGCGTTCGACCGGACGTCCTGTTTATAACGCCATAGTCTGGCAGGATCGGCGGACAGCCGAGTATTGCGATGAATTGAAATCCAAGGGTTTTCTTTCGCCGGTCAGGAAGAAGACGGGGCTTATCATCGACGCCTATTTCAGTGCCTCCAAGATCAAGTGGATCCTCGACAATGTTGAAGGCGCCCGCGCGAAAGCCGAGAGGGGCGAATTGGCTTTCGGTACGGTGGACACTTGGCTCGTATGGCAACTGACGGAAGGAAAAGTGCATGTCACTGACGTTTCAAATGCCTCACGTACAATGCTTTATAATATCCATAGTCAGGAATGGGATGAAGAGTTGCTGGATATTTTTGACATCCCTCGAAACATGTTGCCGGAGGTGAAAGCCTCGTCGGAAGTTTATGGATACACGGCTTCAAACCTTTTTGCCTCGACAATGCCGATAGCCGGCATTGTCGGCGACCAGCAGGCTGCGCTTTTCGGGCAGATGTGCATCGAGCCGGGGATGGTCAAGAACACTTACGGCACAGGATGTTTTATACTGATGAACACAGGTCTGCAGCCAGTAGTATCAAAAAATAACTTAGTTACTACCATTGCGTGGCGGCTCAATGGCCTTACTTCATACGCCCTTGAAGGCAGCGTTTTTGTTGCCGGCGCCATAGTGCAATGGCTGCGCGACGGCTTGAAAATCATCCGTTCGTCGGCTGAAATAGAGGCTTTAGCGCAACAGGCGGAAGATAACGGAGGCGTTTATTTCGTGCCTTCGCTGACAGGTCTGGGCGCTCCTTACTGGGATCAATATGCGCGTGGAACCATTGTAGGCATCTCGCGTGGTACGACGGATGCCCATATCGCTCGCGCCGCGCTTGAAGGGATTGCATACCAAACAATGGATGTCGTGAACGCTATGATTCTCGATGCCGGAATAGGCTTGAAAGAGTTGCGTGTGGACGGCGGAGCTGCGAGAAACAACCTTCTGATGCAGTTTCAGGCGAATGTCCTCGGGCAAACGGTTATACGTCCCCAGACGGTAGAGACCACCGCCTTAGGCGCCGCATATATGGCCGGACTTGCCGTAGGATATTGGTCCGGAGTGGATGAAATCCGCAGCCAATGGCACGTAGAATCAATCTTTGAACCGGACCAATCCTTTGACAATCATCAGGCAAAACGCAAATGGTCGGAAGCCGTTTATCGCTCACAATCGTGGATTAAATCCTAATCGTCGGTCTGCGATTCGGCGTATTCCTTCAAGAGTTTTTCCTGTACATCAGGCGGTACGAGTTCGTATGACGCAAATTTCATTGAGAACGAAGCGCGGCCTCCGGAAATTGAGCTTAACGAGGTTGAATAGCTCGACATCTCTTTAAGCGGCACTTTGGCCATGAGTTTCTCGTAACCTTTTTCGCTATTCATGCCCATAATTATAGCGCGGCGTCCTTGAAGGTCGCTCATCACATCGCCCATGAAATCGCTTGGGACAAGCACTTCGACGTCGTATATCGGCTCTAAGATTTTCGGCCCGGCGTTCTTGAAGGCCGTGCTGAAGGCATTACGACCGGCGAGCATGAACGAGATTTCGTTGCTGTCAACGGGGTGCATCTTGCCGTCATAGACTACTACACGTACATCGCGGGCATAGGAGCCTGTGAGCGGCCCCTGTTCCATGCGTGCCATTATACCTTTCAGAATCGCCGGCATAAAACGGGCGTCGATAGATCCGCCGACTATACTGTTGATAAACACCAATTTACCGCCCCAATCGAGGTCGTATTCCTGGGTATCACGGACGCTCATCTTGAACTCCTGTCCGCCGAATTTATAGACCGTAGGCATAGGCATACCCTCGGTATAAGGCTCGATGAAGAGGTGAACCTCGCCGAACTGGCCTGCGCCGCCGGATTGTTTCTTATGGCGGTAGTCGGCGCGTGAAAGCTTGGTGATAGTCTCGCGATACGGGATTTTCGGCTCCAGGTATTCGATGTTCAGCTTGTCGTTGTTCTCAATACGCCACTTGAGGGTGCGGAGATGAAATTCTCCCTGACCGGATACGATTGTCTGCTTCAATTCTTTAGACAACTCGACGACCCATGTAGGATCTTCCTCGTGCATACGGACTAAGATTTCGCTCAACTTCTCGGCGTCGGATTCGTTAACGGCCTTTATTGCGCGGCGGTATTTCGGTTCCGGATAACGTATGAAATCAAATTTGTTGTCTAATCCCTTGCCGTTTAGAGTGTTACCTAAGCGAGTGTCTTTCAGTTTGACCGTTGCGCCGATATCGCCTGCAACTAATTCCGTCACTTCGGTACGTGTCTGGCCATCGACAACGAACAGCTGCGCGATGCGCTCTTTCGAGCCTCGGTCGGCGTTTTGCAAGTCGTCGCCTGATTTGACTTTACCCGACATAACCTTGAAATAAGAGACTTGCCCGATGTGAGGTTCATTGGTTGTCTTGAAGAAGAAGAGGCTTGTTGGAGCGTTAGGATCCGGCGATACTTCGTGTCCGTCGGTAGTGACGAATTTCGGCATCTTGTCGGTCGAAGGCACCACGTTTCCGAGAAATTCGAGCGTTCGGCGAACGCACATGTCGCGCTCGGCGCAGACGCAAAAGACGGGGAACATGCCGCGCGAGATAAGTCCGGAGCGTATCCCCGCACGCATCTCGTCTTCGGTGAGCGTGCCCTGGTCGAAGAATTTTTCCATCAGCGAATCGTCGTGCTCGGCCGCCGCTTCAACGAGCGCCGATTGTAATGCTTCCGCTTTCTCCTTTTCGCTGTCGGGGATGTCGAGTATCTCCGGCACGCCGCCCTCCGGCTTCCAGCGGTACATCTTCATTTTCAGGACGTCGATGACGGCATTGAAAGACGGCCCGCAAGTGACGGGATACTGAATCTGAACGACCTTGCTGCCGTAGTTCTCCTTCAATTGCGACACGGCAGAGTCGTAGTCGGCTTTGTCGTTGTCGAGCTGGTTGATGATGAAAATAACCGGTTTACGGAACTGCTCGGTGTAGCGGAACTGGTTGATAGTGCCAACCTCGATGCCGTACTGCGCATTGATAAGCATCAGTGCGGTGTCGGTGACGTTGAGGGCAGATACCGCTCCGCCGATAAAATCGTCCGAACCCGGACAGTCGATAAAATTGAGCTTAAACCCGTTCCACTCCACACTGAAAACGGTGGAAAAAACCGAGTAACCATACTCTTTCTCCACCGGAAAGTAGTCGCAAACAGTGTTGCCTGCCCTGACCGTACCTCTACGCTTTATTACACCACCCTCGTAGAGCATAGCTTCCGCAAGGGTGGTTTTTCCGGTGCCAGAGCTTCCAAGAATTGAGATGTTCTTGATCTCATTTGTCTGATAAATCTTCATGACATTTCAAATTTAAATTAATAATATATATGTATCTATTTATTTCAATATTTCTATATTTCAAAAAAAATCCGTACCTTCGCAGTTTGAATACGAAGCGCAAAGATACAAATTTTATTTTATATAATATGAAAACTGAACAAATTTTGGCTTCTTTAGAAGCAAGACATCCCGGAGAGAAGGAATATATGCAGGCCGTAAAGGAAGTGCTGATAAGCATTGAAGGCGTTTACAACGAGCATCCCGAGTTTGAAAAAGCAAAGATAATAGAGCGTTTAGTCGAGCCGGATCGCATCATTTCGTTCCGTGTCCCTTGGGTTGACGATAAGGGAGAGGTGCATGTCAACCTCGGTTATCGTGTACAATTTAATAATGCTATCGGGCCGTATAAGGGCGGTTTGAGGTTTCACGCTTCCGTGACTCTCTCAATTTTGAAGTTCCTCGGCTTCGAGCAGGTCTTCAAAAATGCCCTGACCACATTGCCGATGGGAGGCGCCAAGGGTGGCAGCGATTTCTCAATACGCGGACGTAGCGATGCGGAGATAATGCGTTTCTGCCAGGCCTTCATGACCGAGTTATGGCATAATTTAGGCCCTGATACCGATGTGCCTGCCGGCGACATAGGCGTCGGAGGTCGCGAACTCGGCTATCTCTACGGCATGTACAAGAAACTTACACGCGAACATACGGGCACGATTACCGGCAAAGGTCTTGAGTTTGGCGGCTCTATCCTGCGCCCTGAGGCTACTGGTTTTGGTGGATTATACTTTGTAAATCAGATGCTTCGTGAACACGGCATAGACATCAAGGATAAGACGATAGCCCTATCCGGTTTCGGCAACGTCGCCTGGGGCGCGGCAATCAAAGCAACCGAACTCGGTGCGAAAGTAGTGACCATCTCCGGTCCCGACGGCTATGTCTATGATCCGGAAGGCATCTCCGGTAAAAAAATCGACTATATGCTCGAACTGCGCGCTTCGGGCGAAGATATAGTCGCTCCGTACGCCGACGAGTTCCCAAACTCGACATTCTACGCCGACAAACGTCCGTGGGAACAAAAAGTCGATATTGCCTTGCCTTGCGCTACGCAGAACGAACTCGATGGCGCCGACGCAAAGACGCTTCTCGACAATGGCGTCAAGTGCGTCGTCGAAATATCGAACATGGGTTGTACCGACGATGCTGTGGACTATTTCATCGCGAACAGGTTCCTTTTTGCACCGGGTAAAGCCGTCAATGCCGGTGGCGTAGCGACCTCAGGCCTCGAAATGACCCAAAACGCTATGCACATCTCATGGACGCCCGACGAAGTGGATAGTAAACTCCACCGGATAATGAGCGATATCCACCGTCAATGTGTTGAGCATGGTCGCGAAGGCTCATACGTAAACTATGTCAAAGGCGCCAACATAGCCGGCTTCATGAAAGTGGCACGGGCGATGATGGCGCAAGGGATTGTTTAATAGACATTTAAAATATATTAGTTATGAAGTACAGTTATTTATTAATGGCAGGTTTACTGCTTAGTTATTCGTGCACAATGAAAGATACGGAAAAATATCCGGTAGAGTTGATCACCCTTGATCCGGGGCATTTTCATGCCGCTTTGGTACAGAAAACGTCTTACCCCGACGTAAATCCCGTAGTCCATGTATATGCACCGGAAGGAGCGGATCTGGATGAGCATCTCAAGAAAATCGAGGCTTATAACACACGCGCCGATAATCCCACAAAATGGGAAGAGATCGTATATGCCAAGCCTGATTTCTTAGAGGTTATGCTACGTGATAAGAAAGGCAATGTGATGGTTACATCCGGCAATAACGGCAAGAAAACCGAGTATATCCGCCGGACGCTTCTTGGTGGTATCAATGTGCTTGCCGATAAGCCGATGGCTATTAACAGCGATGGATTCGAGACCTTGAAGCAATGTTTCGATATAGCCTCGAAGAATGGCCTCCTGCTATACGATATTATGACTGAGCGCTTCGAAATAACTACTATCCTGCAGAAGGAGTTTTCGAGGATTGAGTCGGTCTTCGGCAAGCAATTAGCCGGTACGCCCGAAGATCCGGGTATAGTCAAGGAGAGCGTCCATCATTTCTTTAAGGTTGTGTCGGGCAACCCGCTGATTCGCCCGGCATGGTTTTTTGACGTCAACCAGCAAGGCGAAGGATTGGTAGATGTGACTACCCACCTCGTCGATCTTGTCCAATGGGAATGTTTTCCGGAACAAATCATTGATTATAAGAAAGATATCGAGATTATTGACGCCAATCGCTGGACGACATCTATTTCGCCGACACAGTTTAAGGAAGTTACCGGTCTCGCCGAATATCCGGATTATTTAAAGAAAGATGTGGTTGACGACACTCTGCGTGTTTACTCCAACGGCAATATCTTCTATAAGATTCGTGATGTAAATGCCAAAGTATCAGTTATTTGGAATTATACATATCCTGAAGGCGGCGGCGATACGCATTATTCGGTGATGCGAGGCAGCCGTGCGAACCTGATAATTGAGCAGGGGGCGGCTCAGAACTATCAACCGGAACTCTATATCGAATCTGCAGCCGACGGATTCGAGGCGGATTTGTCTGCTGCAATATCCTCTGTATCAGCTAAATATCCCGGTATTGAGCCGAAAAAGATTGCTGACGGAAAGTGGCAAATCATTGTCCCCGCAAAATACCGCAATGGTCACGAAGCCCATTTCGGCCAGGTCACGGAAAACTTCCTTAAGTACCTTAAGGATGGTTCTATTCCTGCCTGGGAAGTTCCCAATATGCTCGCCAAATACTACGTTACGACGCAGGCTTTGGAGATGGCAAAAGGAAAGCAATAGTGGATTACCACTGTATCCAGCGCACGTATGCAAAGTCCATACGGTGTGGCAGTAACGGGTTGCTGGGATATACGCGGTAGCCTATTTTCAGGTGGCCGTATTCGGCGGTTGTGCGTTTTAGCTCGAAATATAACCGCGATCCTTCTTCTTTTTTCAGGACGAACGGGTCGGATGATATAAATTCAAGCTGGTGATTGTCAGGGTTTTCACGAGCGCAAACCATGTCGATGCCGAGCATCGCCTGCAGGTCGTTGCGATTGATGACTATCTCGATTACGTAGTCGTCGCCGACGGTCGGCTGATATGATGACTTGGCGTTGTAATTGAACGATTCGACGGTGAATGAATCCCAATGTGCCGCCACTTCCTTCTTCCAATCGGCGATTTTACGAGCTTCGGCGAACTTGTTTTTGGTCAGCGACGCTGAGCGGGTAGCAAGTTTGTTGTAGAAACGCGCGAAATAGTCGTCCAACATGCGCTTCATCGTGTAATCGGGTGCGATTTGCGACATGGAGTTTTTGATGTATTGCACCCATTCCGGAGAAAATCCTTTCGTATTTTTTGCGAAGTAAAGCGGGATGATTTCGTCTTCGAGCAGGTGATAAATCGTGGCTGCATCAAGTTGGTCTTGATACTGCTGGTTGTCATAGGTGCGTTTTTCGGTCAGCGCCCAACCGGCGTTCTGGCGGTAGCCTTCGTACCACCAGCCGTCGAGCACCGACAGGTTCAGCACGCCGTTCATTTCGGCTTTCTCTCCCGATGTACCCGACGCTTCGAGGGGGCGGGTAGGGGTGTTTATCCACACATCGACGCCTGAAATCAAGCGGCGGGCGAGGCGCATGTCATAGTTTTCGAGGAAAATGATTTTGCCGAGAAATTCGGGACGGCGTGATATCTCGACTATGTGCTTGATAAGTCCCTGGCCGCCGCCGTCGGCAGGATGCGCCTTGCCGGTGAATACAAACTGGACAGGGTACTTTTCGTTGTTGACAATGGCCTTGAGGCGCTCCAAGTCGGTGAATAGCAGGTGGGCGCGTTTGTAAGTCGCAAATCGTCGTCCGAAACCGAAAAGCAATGCGTTAGGATTGATGCGGTCGAGGATAGTGACTACCTTTGACGGATCGCCCTGGTTTTTGAGCCAGTTCTCGGTGTATTGCGTCTTAATATATTCTATTAGCTTGAATTTCAACGCTTTGCGAATATCCCATATTTCCGAATCAGGGACGTTTTGAATCTTTTCCCATATCTGCTTGTTGGATTGGTCGCCTATAAATTCCGGGTCGAACTTCTCGAAGCAGTATTTTTTCCATTCGGTAGCCATCCACGTTGGCATGTGAACGCCGTTTGTTACATAGCCGACGTGCAGCTCTTCCGGGAAGTAGCTTTTCCAAAGCGGGGCGAACATCGAGCGCGAGACGTTGCCGTGGATCAAGCTCACGCCGTTGGCTTCCTGGCAGGTGTTGAGGGCGAAGGTGCTCATGCAGAACTTCTCGCTGCTGCCGGGCGTAGTGCGTCCCATATCCATAAATTCTTGCCATGTGATGCCGAGTTTGGACGAGAAATGTCCCATGTATTTGCCGAAAAGTCCTTCGTCGAAATAGTCATGACCGGCAGGAACGGGCGTATGAACGGTGTAAAGCGACGAGGCGCGCACCACTTCGAGGGCTTCGTTGAAATCAAGGTGATCGTTAGCGATGTAGTCGGCTATGCGCTGGGCGTTGATAAGTGCGGCGTGCCCTTCGTTGCAGTGATAAACTTGCTTCTTGATGCCTAATTTGTTGAGTAGCAGTATGCCGCCGATGCCGAGCAGATATTCCTGTTTCATGCGGTTTTCCCAGTCGCCGCCATAAAGTTGGTGGGTGATTGAGCGGTCCCATTCGCTGTTTTCCGGTATGTCGGTGTCCATGAGGTATAGGGCGATGCGGCCGACACTGACTTTCCATACGTGAGTGTAAACCGTGCGGTCGTGGAAAGGGACGGAGAGAACCATCGGTGCGCCGTCGGAGGTCGTGACCTGCGTCAACGGCAGCGCCGTGAAGTCCTGCGCTTCGTAGTTGGCTATCTGCTGTCCTTCCATCGAGAGCGACTGTGTGAAATATCCGTAGCGATAGAGGAATCCGACGGCTGTAAGGTCGATATTGCAGTCGCTCGCCTCTTTGAGATAGTCGCCTGCAAGGATTCCGAGGCCGCCAGAATATATCTTCAGGATATTTGTCAGACCGTATTCCATACTGAAATAGGCGATTGACGGCTTAGTATGATCCGGTTTTACATTAATATATGCCTTAAATAGTTCATGGACATATACTATCTTGAGCATCAGCTCTTTATCGGCGAGAATTTCCTTGATGCGCTTGCTTGATAGAAGACGAAGCAGGGCTACGGGGTTGCCCTCGGTCGTCTTCCACAGTTTAGGGGATAGTTCGCCGAATAGTTTTGCGCCTTCGTGGTGCCAAACCCACCACAAGTTGGTCGCGATATCATTGAGTAATCCTAATTGTGAAGGCAATTTAGAATAGGAATACACGTCTTTCCATATCTGTTCGTTTGAGTTGCTAAAAGGTACTTTCATTTCCTTAAAATTTATATTAAACCTGTTTTTTTCGTTTTTTTGCGTTGAAGAACGCGCAGTCGAATGCCGCGTAGTAATATTTGATGAACTCATCCCATCCGGCGCGGCGGGCGATGGCGAAGCATCGTTTCCTGATTTCTTCCCGGCCGTCGGCGTTCATAAGCGTTTCGATGTGTCGGGAAATGCTGTCCACGACCTCGAAATAGTTGTCTTCGGAGCGGTGTGTCACAGCGACGCCTTCCTCTATATTGCCACCCGAAACAATCGACTTCACCCACAACCCGAACCCTGCAAGGTCGGTCGTGATAGTCGGTATCCCGAAAGCAATGCTTTCCATAGGGGTGTAGCCCCACGGCTCGTAGTATGACGCAAAGACCGTTGTATCCATGCCGATAAGCAGGTCATAGTACGAACGGTTTAAGATTTGGTCATGATAATCGAGATAGCACGGTACGAAGACAATGCGCACATTATCAGGCGATTCGTTGGTGAATCCCGACGAGAGTATGAAGTTCAGCACTTTATCCTCACTTGTATTGTGAAGCCAATGAGTGATAAAAGGCGTCTGTAGCGGTTTGCCCTGGTCAATGTTGTTTTCGAGCACATATTTCAAGTCGGCGCGAGCGGCATAGACCCATGCCGGAACCATGATAAAAGCGACTATTTCGCGCTTTAAACCGGAGTTCTTCCTCAATTTATTTATTGTGTCTATGAAGACGTCTATCCCTTTGTTGCGATACTCATAGCGACCGCTTGTTGCAATGAAGAAAGCATCGTTCGCAACGGGTTTTCCGGTCAGTTTCGTAACTACGTTCATCAGCGTTTTGCGTGCTTCTTCGCGTTTTACGGGATAGTCGCCGTTCTGCGGCACGAAACCGTCCTCAAAGCCGTTGGGCGTTACAATATCCGGCGCTTTGTCAAGCAACTGCTTACATTCTATCGCGGTGATTTCGCTGACCGTCGTGAAACAGTCAACAGCCCTCGCCGTCTGCTTTTCGAGCGAGTGCTTGGCTTCGACGTTCAGTTCCTTGGCCATCTGGTCTCCGTTGTATGCCGGAAGCTGGCCGTAGAGAGGTTTGTTATTGCCGGCGATAGAGCGTCCGATAGTGGTTGCGTGAGTAGTGAAGACTGTCGCAATCGCGGGCACGTGTTTTTGAAGATATAACGCGCCCATGCACAGCATCCACTCGTTGAACAGAGCCACAACATTTTTGTTGCCGAGTTCGTAGAAATTATAGAAATTTTCGATAGTCAGTCCTACCGAATAAGCGAAGATACAAGACTCGTCGTAGTCGCCGTAAGCCCTCGACGAATCGACGCCGAAGTCCTTCCACATATCATAATAAAGAGAATCCCTCTTATCCGAAAAGGTTTTGTAGGCAATAAGCATTACGACCGGCCGCCCGGGCACAAGCCATCGCCCTGTCCTCACCTTCAGATTCGTTGGCAGGAGCATCTTCCAATCGGCGAATAGCGTAAAGTCTTCTTCAAAATCGTCGGGATTGTTACCGAGATCCGGCCCGACAAAGATAACCTTATCCTTATGCCTTAGCGTCAGGGTTTGTGCTTTAGACGACAAAACCGTGTAGATTCCGCCAACCTTATTACACACTTCCCAACTGCTTTCAAAAATATATTCAGGCGTAATCATTATTTCTTTCAATTAATTAAATTGAGCTGCAAACTTACATAAAATTTTTGAATTTTAAGTAGGCATGTTGAAAAAAGGTGCGATTTTAACATTCGGCGTCGATATTATGCGCTTGAATTTACATTTTTTATAAGAGGCGGTTTGATTTATTCCAATTCGACGACGGTAATTCCGGCGCCGCCGAGTTGAACATGTTCGTCGTGATAACCGGTGACGATGGGTACGGTGGCGAGATATTTGCGTATCAGTTCGCGTAGGATGCCGGTGCCGGTGCCGTGCAGGATGCGTACCGTCGAGACATTGGCCAGCAGGGCGTCGTCGAGGAAGTATGTCACGGCTTGCAAGGCTTCGTCGCCCCTCATTCCGCGGACGTCTATCTCGTGCTTGAAATTGAGGCGGCGCTCGCGTATTGCGTTGGCTGTTTGATCGCTGATGAAAGTACTGCTGCGCGTGTCGTTTTTGGGTTTTGTCCGGGTGGATTTTTCGAGTTTGTCGAGGCTGACAAAACTTTTCAGCATGCCAAAGGCAACCATCGCCTGGCCGTCTTTGATTTCAAGTATTGTGCCGTCGGCATTCCTGTCTTTGATTCTGACGGCATCGCCGACTGCGAATGTCGGCGGGCTTGGTTGCGGTGTTTGTTTGGCCTCGGCCGGTTTGCGCGTTTTCTGCTTTTTGCGTTCCTGACGCTCGCGTAAACGATTGATTTTCAGCGTTATCTTATCGTCGTCATCGTTGGATTTCTCCGAAGCGACGGCCGTTTTAAAAGATTCCAATTCGCGGCGAGCAGTGCGTGTGCGTTCTTTTTCGGCTTGCGCTTCCTTAATTTCGCGGATAGTGTTTTCGATTTTGGCGTTGGCTTCGGATAGGATGTTCCGGGCTTCGGCTTTGGCTTCGCTTATAATTTCCTTGCGCTGACGGTCGATTGCCTCAAGATTCGTTTCATACTTGGCGATAACGTCCTCAAGTTTCTTTTCCTGAAGCCGTATGTTTTGGCGTTTTGTCTCCCAATACCGCTTGTCGCGGACGATATCCTGGAGGTATTTGTCCATTTCGATATAGTCATTGCCGACTTTCGCAGAAGCGTCGGCGATGACCTCTTCCGGAAGGCCGATTTTGCGGGCTATTTCTATGGCGAATGAGCTGCCGGGGTTACCTACAGAGAGGCGGAACAGCGGCTGCATAAGGTGGCGGTCGTATAGCATTGCGCCGTTGACTACTCCCTCGTGGTCTTCGGCGTATTGTTTAAGGTTGCGGTAGTGTGTCGTGACAATGCCGAAGCTCTTCTTGCGGTTGAAACGTTCGAGCAGGGCTTCGGCAAAAGCGCCGCCGATAACCGGCTCTGTTCCGGATCCAAACTCATCAATGAGGAAGAGCGAACGTTCATTACAATTCCGAACGAAAAATTTCATGTTCGTAAGGTGGGAACTGTAGGTGCTTAATTCGTTTTCGATGCTTTGCTCATCACCGATGTCGATAAATATATCGTCGAAAATTCCTGTACGCGAGCGTTCGCCGACAGGTATAGGCAACCCGCATTGCAGCATGTATTGCAGCAGTCCTACTGTCTTAAGGCATACCGATTTGCCGCCTGCATTAGGGCCGGAAATGATGATTATTCGCTTCTCGGCAGATAGCTCGATGTCCAAGGGAACAACTTTTTTATCATGCTTTTTTAGTGATAGAAAAAGTAAAGGATGTACGGCTATATCCCAGGTAATAAGCGGTTTATTTGTGATATCCGGCTTCAACGCATTAATTTCCAAAGAGAAAAGCGCTTTCGCTCGGATGAAATCTATCTCGGCGAGAAAGGAATAGGATTGTAAAATGTCGGGTACGACAGGTCTGAACGTATCGGTAAGAATTGTCAGGATGCGCACAATTTCACGCCTTTCCTCGCTTTCGAGTTCGCGGATGCGGTTGTTGGCCTCGACGACGCTTTCGGGTTCGATGAAAACGGTCTTGCCGGTCGCCGATTCGTCGTGGACGATGCCTTTGATTTTGCGCTTGAAAGCGGGGGCTACGGGTATCACAAGCCGTCCGTCGCGCATGGTTGGCGCAACGTCTTTCTCGACCAAACCTTCGGCTTGTGCGGAGCGCAGGATAGCTTGGAGGTTGCGCGAGATATTGCTCGTCGTCGCAGCAATTTCGCGCCTGATACGCATCAATTCCGCCGAAGCGTTGTCTTTCATGCGTCCGTACTTGTCTATGACAGCATCTATTTCGCCGATTAGTTTTGGGAAAACAGGGACGTCGCCAGCCAACTCGGCGAGGGCGGGATATTTTATTGTGTCGTCTTCCTTATCGTTACGAAAAAAAATTACTATATCGTAAATTGTTTGTAATGAGCGCTTTATGTCGAAAAACTCACGTTCTTCGAGAAAAGTTCCTTCAGGTCGGATGCGCTTCAATGAATAACGCATGTCGATGAAATAGTCGCCTGGAAAAGCCTCGCCATCACGCAAAATACGCATAAATTCATCGGTGTGCTCTAATTTCCTGACAATAAGTGATATATCGTTCGAAAATCCCATCTCACTCACGAGTTCCTTGCCAAGCTCGCTAATACATTTATTGTCAATAAGTTGACGTATTCGGTCAAATTCTGTCTTCTGTTCGAAATTATCGGGATATATCACTTTTAATAAAAATTATTCGACGACAATAGTTGCTTCCGAACGTATTTCGGGGCGTAAAACAAACTCAATTTTTTCATCGTTTCTTGTGATTTTGAACGAACAGGTATTATTACCCGACGGATTGATGAAGGGGGCATAGTAAAAAAGATATGAAAAGACCGTGCGGTTATCCTTTTTATTAAATTCTTTTGTCACTTTGGGATATTTTTTTGTATCCCAGTACATACAGTCGCGAAAGCCGTTGGCATCGACAAAGCGTGTGCTGTCGTTGCGCAACTTTAACGTATTCACAAGAAATTGTCGATATGCCGACGATAGTTTTTGCGACGGCAACATGCGTTTGTTCTCGACTGCATCGACAATATCTCCTGGCATGATTCCGGCCTTGGCGGCCGGCGAGTTCGGGTCAACCGACGCTACCCTTGCGATGTTTTCGATATCGTAGTTGATGCCTGTGTAGTTGTATTTCTTTTTTGACAGGCGGTATTGGACATTCCGTCCGTATTTCAGGTAAGGAAATTGCATCGTCATCAGCGGGATGTGCACGGAGGCAAAATGTTCGAGCGAGAATGGTTCGTTCATTAACTCGTTCGCTTCACATTCCCAAATGATGCGCCCTTTCGATAATATGCGATCTTCGAGGCGGAAACCCAGTTTCAGAATGTATTCGGCCTCGGTTTCGACTGTGCCGGGCGGCAAGAACGGCAGTTTGACCATACGGTCGAGCGACATGTCATAACGAAAAATATAATCCGTAGATTTTTCAGCCGTGTTGTCCGATTTTCTCTGAGGTTTAGGCTTGTAGTTGGGGTTTTTGTTGAACGAATAGTAAATCATGACAAGTAAATCGGGTTCGACAGGGTCGTATTTCAAGCCTCTCTCGGTTAATGCCTTTTTAATCAGATTGTTAATTTTCATTGCAAGAGCCGGTAAGCTATCGTTTTCTCCGAAAAAAGCAAAGGATTTGAATCTCGAAAAATCGACGGAATCCTTAGTTTGCGATGTTACTAATGGGCATGAGAAGAGCCGTTCCTGGGTGTATTCGACGGCGTACATGCCGAAAGCGGTTGCCAACTGCTCTTCGGAGAGGGACGTTGCTGAGCGACATTCTTTCTTGACTTTTATCTTCTTAGCGTCGTCGGAGAAGTTCTTGACGGTCAATTCGACGATTTCCTTGCCTTGAGGGTTGAGGAAAAGATAGATGTCGTCGAGGACATCTTCCGTTATCGGCACGCCTTCGACGGCCTCAATAATGTCGAAAGGCTTTATGCCGGCGCGTTCGGCGGGAGAATTGGGATAGATGCTCGTGATGACGGGCTTGTCCTTGCCCCAGTTCCTGTCGTTGCTGATCTCATAACCAAAACCGTAGCGACAACTCATCTCCTGGGAGTATATCACCGCCGGCAAACAGATAAAAGCAAAGTATAAAAACACTTTATCCATAGTTTGTTTTCTTATGCCATTGTTCATAAATCATAAAAAATTATGTCACAAAATTACGCTTTTTTTTATTATTGGCAAAATTTTTGCCGTTGTAGTTTGAAAATGATTAATGTCAAATTTAAAAATATATGGAAATAAACAGCGAGAAGGTAGATAATACCGTCGATATAGAGAGTGAAGACGAAAATAAGGACTTTGAAACCGAAGGAGGCGAAGTGACAGAATTGCAGGACGAACCTGATAATTTGTCGGAAAACGCTGTTGAATCCGACAATTTGTCAGACAAGACAGATCTTGAGGTTTTGGAGGAAAAATATGCTGCTTTGAACGATGCGCATTTGCGATTGATGGCCGAATACGACAATTTCCGCAAGCGGACGATTCGCGAGAAAGCCGACCTGATAAAGAGCGGCGGCGCTTCGGTGTTGACGAATATCCTGCCTGTGGTTGATGATTTTGAGCGGGCTTTGGAAACTATGCGGAAGACCGAAGATCTGACTTCGACTATTGAGGGCGTTAAATTGATTTACGACAAATTCATGGCTTTCCTCGGCCAGCAAGGCGTCAAAGCGATAGAGGCTGTCGGGCAGCCTTTCGATACTGAGTTGTTCGAGGCGATAGCTATCATCCCTTCTCCCGGTAAGGACGATAAAGGAAAGGTAATAAGCTGTGTACAAACAGGTTACACGCTGTATGACAAAGTGCTTCGACATGCCAAAGTGGTTGTCGGAGAATAAAATAAAGAGATAATGGCAAACAAGAGAGATTATTATGAAGTATTGGGCGTCGCCAAGAACGCTACGGCGGACGAGATAAAGTCGGCCTATCGCAAGAAGGCGATACAGTACCACCCCGACAAGAATCCCGGCGACAAAGAAGCCGAGGAAAAATTTAAAGAAGCTGCCGAGGCCTATGATGTATTGAGCAATCAGGAGAAACGGCAACGGTACGACCAGTTTGGCCATGCGGGAGTAGGCAGTTCGGCGGCAGGCGGCTATGGCGGCGGCATGACGATGGACGACATATTCGCGCAGTTCGGCGACTTGTTCGGAGGACATTTCAGCAGTTTCTTCGGCGGCGAAGGAGGCTTCGGAAGTAGCTCAAGAGGCGGACGCAGGGTCGTCAGGCCTCGAGGCTCGGACTTGCGGGTAAAAGTCAAATTGACACTCAAAGAGGTTGCAAGCGGTGTCGAAAAGAAGATAAAAGTAAAGAAATATGTCGCCTGCTCGAAGTGTCACGCTACAGGCGCGGACGGCGACGGAAACACGAAAACCTGTTCGACCTGCCACGGCAGTGGCGTGGTCACTCACGTCACGCGCACAATCATCGGCCAGATGCAGACACAATCCGTTTGTCCGTCGTGCAACGGCGAAGGTACGATGATAACCAAAAAATGCCCGTCATGTAACGGCGAGGGCGTCGTTTACGATGAGGAAATCATATCCATAAATATTCCCGCCGGAGTGCAGGAAGGTATGCAGTTGCAACTGCGCGGCAAAGGTAATGCCGGAAGGCGTGGCGGTGACTGTGGCGACCTGCTCGTGGTTATCGAGGAAGAACATGACAAAGAACTTATTCGTGACGATAATGATTTGATATATAATCTTTTGCTTTCTGTTCCGCAGGCGATACTCGGCGATACCGTCGAGGTGCCGACAATTGACGGCAGGGCTAAGGTCAAAATCGACCCGGGTACTCAACCGGGTAAGATTTTGAGACTGCGCGGCAAGGGTTTGCCGTCGGTAAATGGCTATGGCACAGGTGATTTACTTGTCAATATCGGCGTCTATATCCCCGAATCGGTTTCGAGCGACGAGAAGACAAAAATTCGCTCAATGCAGTCTTCGACCAACTTCCAACCCAACCAAAACGCAAAAGATAAAATCTTTAATAAATTCAAAAATCTCGTCGGATAAGAATTTTATTCCGCAATAACTTCTTTTTCTCAAAAAAAAACATTACATTTGCACGTTTTTTTAAATAAAAAAGAAGAAATAATGGGAAGTAAAAAGAGAATTAAACGGGCATTAGTGTCTGTTTATCACAAAGACGGTTTGGATGAAATTTTGAAAAAACTTTATGTAGAAGGCGTGACATTTGTATCTACCGGCGGGACGCAGAAATTCATTGAATCGTTAGGCATGCCTTGCGAGGCGGTTGAAGATTTGACGGGTTATCCCTCGATACTCGGCGGAAGGGTTAAGACCTTGCACCCCAAGGTTTTCGGCGGCATACTTGCACGTCGTGACAATGAGGGCGACCGTGCACAAACGTCACAGTATGAAATTCCGGAAATCGACCTTGTAATCGTCGATTTGTATCCGTTTGAAGATACCGTAGCGTCGGGAGCGCCTGACGATGATATTATAGAAAAGATAGATATTGGGGGCATTTCTCTGATACGCGCGGCGGCGAAGAACTATGCCGATGTGCTTATTGTAGCCTCTAAAAAGCAATACGAACCGTTGAGCAAGCTGCTCGAAGAAAAGGGAGTCGAGACCGATTTGGCCGACCGCCGCTGGTTCGCAAAAGAGGCCTTCGCCGTTTCATCGGGTTACGATGCCGCCATATTCAATTATTTCGATGGCGGCGAAGGTTCTTATTTCCGCGCTGCGGCCGACACGCCTAACGTCATGCGCTATGGTGAGAACCCGCATCAGAAGGGCGTTTTTTATGGAGATTTGGACGCCCTGTTCGAGAAACTCAACGGTAAAGAAATATCCTACAACAACCTTTTGGACATAGATTCGGCGGTCACGCTTATTGACGAATTTGACGAGCCGACATTCGCCATACTCAAGCACAATAACGCTTGCGGCATAGCCTCTCGTCCCGTAATCCTCGATGCATGGAAGGACGCTCTCGCCGGCGACCCGGTATCGGCCTTCGGCGGAGTGTTGGTTACCAACGGCGTTATCGACGGCGCTTCGGCGGAGGAAATAACAAAGATATTCTTTGAAATCATCATCGCACCCGAATACACAGCCGAGGCGCTCGACATCCTCAGGCAGAAGAAAAACCGCATAATCCTGAAGCGTAAACCTGCCGCCAAAGCCTCGCCGAAACAGTTCCGTTCACTCTTGAGCGGCGTCTTGGCGCAAGACCGTGATACGAGCATACAGACGGCGTCCGATCTTGAACCGATGAGTATTAAGCAACCGACCGAAGCGGAGGTGACAGACTTGCTGTTCGCCAACAAGTTAGTGAAACATAGCAAGTCGAACGCAATAACTTTGGTCAAAGGCAAACAGTTGTGTGCGAGTGGGGTAGGGCAGACCTCCCGCGTTGATGCCCTGAAGCAAGCTATCGAGAAAGCCCGCTCTTTCGGCTTCGACCTCAACGGCGCAGTAATGGCTTCCGACGCTTTCTTCCCGTTCCCCGACTGCGTGGAGATAGCAAAAGCCGTCGGCATAACGTCGGTAATCCAACCCGGAGGCTCAATAAACGACAAGTTATCAATAGAATATTGTAACGAACACGACCTGAGCATGGTTAAAACCGGCGTTCGACATTTCAAACATTAACAAATTAAAATCAAAGAATATGGGATTTTTTTCATTTACAAAAGATATAGCTATAGACTTGGGAACGGCTAATACGATTATTATCTGTGATGATAAGATTATGGTAGATGCGCCGTCGGTAGTAGCGTTGGATACGAAAACCGACAAGGTGCTTGCTGTCGGCGAAGAAGCGCGGTTGTGGTCGGAAAAGACGAATCCCGGTATCCGAACCATACGTCCCTTGGGCAAAGGCGTCATCGCGGATTTTTATGCTGCCGAACAGATGATTCGCGGAATGATAAAGATGATAAATTTCAAAAACAAGTGGTTTTCGCCTCCTTTGCGAATCGTTATTTGCGTTCCGACGGGCGCCACCGAGGTTGAGCGTCGTGCGGTGAGAGATTCGTCGGAAAGGGCGGGCGGCAAAGAAGTTTATCTGATTGAGGAGCCTATGGCCTCGGCTGTGGGAATTGGTCTCGATGTCGAAGCTCCCGAAGGCAATATGATAGTGGATATTGGCGGCGGAACGACGGAGGTAGCCGTGATTTCCCTTGGCGGCATAGTTGCAAAAACATCTATCCAGGTTGCCGGGGATGCGTTCACGGAGGATATTGTCGAATATATGCGTCGCCAGCACAATGTAAAAGTCGGCGAGAGAATGGCGGAAAGGATAAAAATAAATGTCGGCTCCGTTTTGACTTCGTTAGATAATCCGCCGGATGATTATATCGTCAAAGGGCCGAATGTGATGAATTCCTCGCCGATGGTCGTCCCGATCTCCTATCAGGAAATAGCCCACTGTCTCGACAAGTCGATACTGAGGGTTGAGTCGGCGGTGATGAGCGCACTTGAAAATACTCCGCCCGAATTGTATGCCGACATTGTTAAGAACGGCATACATCTTACCGGAGGCGGGGCATTGTTGCGAGGCTTGGATAAGCGACTTACCGATAAGATTAAGATTCAGTTCCGTGTCGCCGAAGACCCGTTGAGAGCGGTGGCGAGAGGCACAGGCATTGCTCTGAAAAATCTCAATAAGTTTAATTTCCTCTATAAGAGTTGATTAGGTCGATATGAGAAAGTTGCTGGAGTTTATTGTTGCTCAACGACATTGGATATTGTTTTTGTTTTTTGAAATAATATCCTTTGTGTTGATATACAGGAACAATGCTTACCAGCGAAACATGATTCTCAGTTCGGCTAATGTGGTGGCGGGCGGAGTGTCATCGGTGTCAAATTCTATTTTTTCATATCTTTACCTTAAGGGCGAAAACCGCCGTTTGATCAAGCATGTAGGCGAGTTGGAAATGGAAGTGATAAGATTGCGCGAATTGCTTGACGCGAATATGAAAGATACGGTTTCTATCCGCAAAGTGTTTGTTAATGATACTATTTCGACCGACAGTATCCCTTTGCAGAATTATCCTTACCGCTATATTCCGGCCGGCGTTGTGAGGAATACAACTAACTACCTGTCCAATTATATCACGATAAATAAAGGTTTTGAAGACGGCATACGTTCCGATATGGGCGTTGTTTCGCCCGATGGAGTTGTAGGCATTGTCATGACAGTCGGCAGCCATTATTCGGTCGTTATTTCGCTGCTTAATGTGAAACTGAAAATCAGTTGCAAAATCAAGAATACTAATTATTTCGGCGCTCTGTCATGGAAAGGCGGCGACGTGAAGTATGCCTATCTTGAAGAACTGCCTTCCCATTCGACGTTTGAAGTGGGCGACACCATTGTCACAAGCGGTTATTCGGCAGTCTTTCCGCGTGGGGTCATGGTAGGCATTGTTGAGAGTTATAACAAGCAAAATGATGATAATTTCTATTCGTTGAAAGTTAGGTTATTGTCTGATTTTCAATCGCTTGGAGATCTGTTTGTGATAGAAAATCCTTTGCAAAAAGAACAAAAAGATATAGAGAAGGAGGCGGTACGGAATGATTAGTCAGTGGTACAGGATATTTTTTTATTTTGTGGTGTTTATCTTGCTGCAGGTGCTTGTGGCGAACAATATTCACCTGTTCGGCTATGCGACTCCGTTTGTCTATCTATGCGCCATATTCAAGTTGCCATTCGACATGAGCCGTTCAAAAGTGATTTCTCTGTCCTTTTTTCTGGGATTGCTGATAGATATTTTTTCAAATACTTTCGGGATTCATGCCGCTGCCTGCTCGTTTATGGGTTTGATGCGGATGCCGGTGATGAAAGGTTTTGTCGATGTGCGCGAGATACCCGAAGGCAGTATCCCTTCCTTCCGGCTGTTCGGATACGGGAGGTATATCCGGTATATTCTTTTGTTGGTTGCAATTCATCATATTGCGTTATTCCTGATAGAATCATTCGGTTTCTTCAGGCCGGCGCTGATGTTGATTCGCATGTTTTCGAGCATATTGTTTACGTCAATATTGCTGTTAGTCATAGAATCGTTTAATTTAAGCAACGCGAAAAGTGGATAATCGAAGCGGTCAATACTCCTATACTAACCGGCGGTTAATTATTATCGGCGTCATTATCGCGTTGTTGCTGTTTTTGCTGATACGTCTTTTTATTTTGCAGATTGTAAGTAACGATTATGCGAAATGGGCTTACAGCAACGCTTTTCAGAGACGCACTCTTTATCCCGCACGAGGAGTGATTTATGACCGCCAGGAACGTCTGTTGGTTTATAATCAGCCGTCCTACGATATCATGTTTATTGACAACGAAGTAAAGCAGTTGGATACTGTTGATTTTTGCGCGACGATAAATATCAGTAAAGAGAATTTTAAGCAGAGGATGGCAAACATCAAAGACCGAAATTTCAATCCAGGATATTCGCGTTTTGTGCCGCAAGTGTTTATGAATCAGTTGTCTTCGGATATGTACGGCGTCCTTCAGGAGAAACTTTATAAGTTTCCCGGTTTCTATATCCGTAATCGCGCCCTGCGAGAATATGGCTATACGGTCGGGGCAAATTTGCTCGGTTATGTTGGCGAGGTGAACCGTAAAGATATTGAGGCGGACGATTATTTCGTGTCGGGCGACTATTCCGGTCGTTCGGGAGTGGAACGTTCGTATGAGAAAGTGTTGCGTGGTGAGAAAGGCGTTGAGATACTTTTACGCGATGTCCACGGCGTTATCAAAGGCAAATTTGAAGAAGGGAAACATGATGAGGCGCCTGTTTCGGGGAAAAATATTACGCTTGCGATAGACATTGAACTTCAGGCGTTTGGCGAGGCTTTGATGGGCACAAAAAGGGGTTCTATAGTGATGATTGAGCCTTCGACGGGAGAAGTGCTGTGCCTCGTGACGGCGCCATCTTACGACCCCGGTCTGCTCAACGGACGGCAACGTATCACTAATTACCTGATGCTCGAACGCGATCCTAATAAGCCGCTGCTCGACCGCTCAATCATGGGTTCGTATTCGCCGGGTTCTACTTTCAAACCGGCTCAGGGATTGATTTTCCTGCAAGAAGGGGTTATCAATCGCGACAAGCTATATTCCTGTGCGGCCGGTTATCCCTATCTCGGCGGTCATCCGGCTTGCCACTCACATTTCTCGCCCCTGTCGATAGTCCCGGCGCTGGCCACTTCGTGTAATGCCTTCTTTTGCTGGGGTTTACATGATATGCTTGACAGCCGTTCACGTCACAAAAATGTCCAGGAAGCATTTGAAGTGTGGAAAAATTACATGGTATCAATGGGTTACGGTTATCCGCTCGGTATTGACCTGCCCGGAGAGATCCGCGGTTTTATTCCTAACAGCAATTACTATAACAAGGTCTATAACAATCGCTGGAACTCAAGCAGCATTGTGTCGATTTCCATCGGCCAGGGCGAAATCAACGCTACGCCGCTTCAAATCTGCAATCTTGCCGCCACAATCGCCAATCGTGGCTATTATATAACGCCTCATATCGTGCGCGAAATACAGGATATGGAACTCGAAGAAAAATACCGGACACGTAAATATACCGGCATCGACGAACAGTACTACAATATCGTAGCGGAAGGAATGAGGGGCGCTGTGACGGGTGGTACCTGCACAAGGTTGTATCTGCCTGATATTGAGGTGTGTGGCAAGACAGGGACGGTACAGAACCCGCACGGACGCGACCACTCGGCATGTATCTCGTTCGCTCCATACAAGAATCCCAAGGTTGCCATAGCAGTCTTTATTGAGAATGGCGGCTGGGGCGCAACCGTCTCGGTGCCAATGGCCCGCCTCATGCTTGAGAAGTATTTGTATGGCGAAATCCCTTATTACGACAAGTATCTGGTTACTCAGATGACAAACTGGGACACCTCATCCAATTCACCTTATTATATTAAGAAAGATGGAAACACGGTTGCAACAGAATAAGACGACAAGCACATGGCGGTCGATCGACTGGATTACAATCATTTTGTACGCTATTATGGTGATTGCGGGATGGGTGAGCATTTATGCGGCGAGCTATAATCTCGGCTCGGATACGACGCTTACGCTTTCAAGTCGCCCTGTGAGCCAGCTTTTTTGGATGGCGGCGTCGTTATTACTTATCTTTTTTATCACGATGCTCGACAAGAATTTTTTCGAGACATTTGCTTTTATCATCTATGCTGTTGTAGTTATTGGGCTGATACTTACCATCTTCATTGCTCCAAACATCAAAGGCTCTCATTCGTGGCTTCAGATTACTTCGACTATACGTTTGCAGCCGGCTGAGTTCGCTAAATTCGCTACTGCCTTGGCGCTTGCCAAATTTATGAATACTTATGACTTTAAACTGCTGACACCGAGGAATTTTATTACATCTGCGTTTATAGTTCTGCTGCCGATGTTGTGTATCATAATGCAGAAGGAGGCCGGTACGGCGCTTGTATTCGTCGCTTTCGCCTTAGTGTTCTATCTCGAAGGGATGTCGGGCTATGTGCTTCTTACGAGCCTCAGCGCGGTTCTGTTCTTCATAATCGAGTTGAAATACGAATCCGTCATTTGGGGAATGACGCCTGCGGGCGAGATTATTGTTATCGGTATTATACTTGCGGTCATCTGTGTGATGCTGTTCTTCGTGTTTAAGGAACGCAGGCTTGCGAATGTTATTATGGGAATAATCATCGCTGTCGGCCTGACAGCGTATTTGCTATCGCAATTTTGGCCATTCAACCTCACTTGGGTGGCTATTGGGTTGGTTATCAGCTTGTCACTATTCTTTGTCCTGTATTCGCTGAAAAAACTTGTCTGGCGGTTCATATTATTGGCATTGTATGCACTTATTTCGACAGGACTTTTGTATTCGATAGATTATGTTTTCGACGATGTGCTCGAACCGCATCAACAACAGCGTATCAAGGTCTCGTTGGGATTGGAAGAGGACAAGTCGGGAGCGGGCTATAATGTAAATCAGTCGAAGATAGCCATAGGTTCGGGAGGCTTTGCGGGGAAAGGTTTTTTGAACGGGACGCAGACGAAACTGAAGTATGTGCCCGAGCAGGAGACGGATTTTATTTTTTGCACCGTTGGCGAGGAGTTCGGCTTTTTAGGTTCGTTATTTGTGCTCCTTGTCTATGGCATTTTCCTCGTGCGTATAATAATTGTCGCCGAACGGCAGGACAGCACGTTCGGGCGAGTTTACGGCTATAGTGTCGCCTCGATTTTCTTCTTTCATGTAGCGGTAAACATAGGAATGGTTAGCGGTATCACCCCGGTGATAGGCATACCGCTACCATTTTTCAGTTACGGCGGTTCCTCGCTCTTAGGCTTCACAATCTTACTGTTCATATTCCTGCGTATAGATTCCGGCCGGAAGGAAGATTGAAATTCTAATCAGAGGCAATACATGATGTATGAATTTTTCTTGCAAAATATACAAATTACTTTTGATTATACAAAACAGATACAATCTTTACCGGTCTCAGCAGTCCTGATTCCATCAGCGGATCTGAGGCGCGTGGTCCGTGATCTATTTTCAGTCCGCGCTCTGCTTCGGGCAGGTTGCGGTCGCCGATGATACGGTTAGCCCAATTATTGACGACCTCCACTTCGAGTTCGTTAT
>JAISUX010000058.1 GCA_031271805.1 Tannerella sp. | reverse complement strand
CAGGCGAATCCATTGCAGGAGCTTCAGTCATTGTTAAAGGCACTACCAACGGCACCGCCACCGATGCCGACGGCAACTTCACACTCAGCAACGTCCCCGACAACGCCGTCCTGCAAGTATTCTATATTGGATATAAAACGCAGGAAATCAGCGTATTAGCTGGGGGGGGGGGTAAATCCCTTATAATAACCCTATTAGAGGATGTACAGGCGTTGGAAGAGATTGTTGTCGTCGGATATGGAATGCAGAAAAAGGTTAATCTGACGGGCGCCGTTTCGAGCGTGAATTTTGAGAAAGATGCTATTGCATCAAGGCCGTTGACAAGCGCTTCGGCGGCTTTATCCGGTCTATCATCGGGTCTTATTGTAAGGCAAAGCAGTGGCACTCCAGGGTCGGATAATGCAAGTATCAATGTGCGTGGCGTAGGTACGCTCAACACGAGTTCTCCTCTCATTGTGATTGACGGTCAACCGGGTGATATGAACTACATCAGTCCGAGCGATATCGCTTCGATTTCTGTGTTGAAAGACGCTGCGTCTTCGGCTATTTACGGTTCGAGGGGAGCCAACGGCGTCATCCTTATTACTACCAAGAGCGGACATGACAGTGGCGGTAAGATTACGTTCAGTTACGACGGGAATATCGGTAAAACATCGCCGACCAAGCTATATGATTTAATCACTAATACGGCCGACCACATGACGCTTGCCAATCGTGTTGATGTCAATTCCGGCCGTACGCCCTCATTCTCTCAGGAATTTATCGACGAATGGAGGGTTAAGTCGTTAACCGATCCTATTCTGTATCCTAATACGGACTGGTGGGATGTCATCCTCACTCCCGAAACGATACAAAATCATTCCATTTCGGCAAGAGGCGGAAACAGTAAAATTAACTTTTTTACTTCTTTGAATATATTGGATAATAATGGTTTGATGGAAAACACGGCCTTTAATCGTATTACGTTCAGAAACAGTTTGACATATCAGGTTAATAACTGGCTGAAATTGGGCAATATATTGACCGGTATGTATGGAAAAGCCGAGCCGGGTAATCCTGACAGTGTGTTTCAGTGGTTTCTGGCGACGACGCCCGGATTGCTGCCTAAGCATCCTGACGGGCGATATGGCGGAGGTATGACAGGAGGTTCGGAATCCGGTGCAAATAATCAGTTGCGGACTCTTGAAGTGGCAGTAGGTGAGAAAATAACTCAGCGTTATACGGGTAAGGTGTTTGCTGTTGTTTCGCCGTTGAAAGGACTTGATATCACAGGAAGTTTCTATGCGGATATGTATAATTATAATACCTGGAGTTCGGCCAAACAGGCTCAAACTTGGAATTTTCAGACAGAAACAGTTATGAATAATCCATCCGGAGTGCTAAGCATTGCAAACAGCAACCGCAAATTGCAGCGCACGGTTGTGGATATATATGCCGATTATAACAGATCCTTCGGCGCGAATAATATTCACCTGCTGGTCGGATTCAATCAGGAGTATTCGATTGACCGCAGTTTTTCGGCTACCAAGCAGGATTTGTACAGTCTTGACGTACCGGTATTAGATGCGGCGCCGACAAATGTATCTTCCTCCGGCAGCGCAACAGATTACGCCATGCGTTCGTTCTTCGGGCGTATGAATTATGACTATGCGCAGAAATATTTGTTCGAAGCCAATTTGCGCGCCGACGGTTCGTCACGTTTCGCGCCCGATCATAGATGGGGATATTTTCCTTCATTCTCCGCCGGATGGCGACTTTCGGAAGAAACGTTCTGGGATGATTTTCGCAATACCGTTGATAATCTTAAGATGAGAGTGTCATGGGGACAACTTGGAAACAATAGTATAGGCAATTATGACTGGCAGGATGTGTATGCAGCGGCTAATTATAGCTTTAATGGCGCTGTAGCGAAAGGACTTGCCCCGTCAAGCATTGCAAACAATCTTATAAGTTGGGAGACTACCGAAGTCTTTAATGTAGGATTCGATGCCAATTTGTTTAATAAATTGGCGTTAACGCTGGAATATTATAACAAACTGACACATGGTATCCTGTTTCGCGATCCGATACCTTATGTGAATGGCGGACTATCTGCTCCAATGGTTAACAGCGCCGAGGTTCGCAATACCGGTTTTGAGGCGGATCTCAACTACCACACCTCAATAGGTAAAGATTTCAACTTCTCAATAGGTCTTAATGCATCCTTGAATCACAATGAGATCGTGAAATACAAAGGCGATTTGCTCGAAGTACACAGCCAAGGTGTATGGACGGAAGGAGAACCTATCGGTAAATTTTATGTAAGGGAAATAGATCATATTGTCCAGGATAAGGCTGAAATAGATCAGATGGTGGCCGACGGATGGACATTCAGTCCGACAACGCCCGGCGCCGGTGATTTTCTGTACAAAGACCAGAACGGCGATAAGAAAATCAATGATGATGACCGAGTTTTATTGGGAAATCCGATACCTTTAATTAATTATGGCGCTAATTTAACGGCATCATGGAAAGGTATTGATTTTTACGGGTTAATCACAGGTGTTTCGGGTTGGGACAGGTACATGTCGTCAACGCTTGAAACCACCAACCGTCCGGCGGCGGGCTATCTCTACCTTAAGAGTATGCTCAATTCATGGACGGAAGAAAACCACAGTACTACGATACCCAAGATATACCTCTCCGATGCAAGGAATGAGCAGGTTTCGACTTACCATCTGCATGATGCAAGTTATTTGAGAATAAAGACATTGCAATTGGGATATACCGTCCCGCGGCATATCACAAGGAAGATAAGTGTGGATAAAGTCCGTGCATATATCAATCTGGAGAACTATTTTACGATTACTTCATATCCCGGAATGGATCCCGAAACGACCGGCTCGGCAAATCAAACCGATACGAACTATCCGCTTATGAAAACTTTGTCGTTTGGTCTTAATATCAATTTCTAATAATTAAAAATTATGATTATGAAAAATATAATATCCAATTTTATATGCCTGTGTTTAATGGCAATTATGGCAAATTGCGATGATTCGTTTCTTGACAGGAATCCTTACACATCGCTTGCAAGCGGTACGATATGGACGTCGGACGCTAACGCTTTGATGGCTCTGAACGGCGTTTACAGTAACGCACGCAGAGAATGGGGATTACAAGGGATAGCTTATCATTTCACATGTTGGGGGCCGGATGGTTATAACTATTTCCGCAATTCTACTATAGAAAGGAATACGGCTACATCACGAGACGGCAACTTTTTGAATGCTTATACGGCATTTTACCTTATAATCCGTTCGGCTAACGACGTAATTAGCAACCTTACCGATAATCCGAACATAACGCCCGACATGGGGAAGAGAATGATCGGTGAGGCCAAGTTCTTCCGGGGTATCTCATATTTCTACCTTTGGCAGTTATGGGGCGGCGTGATAATTCTTGACAAACCGGTATTGCCTTCGGAAACTTATCTGTCGCGAAATACGGCCGAAGAAGTGCGTGATTTCGTAATAAAAGACTTTACGGATGCTGTTGAGGCTTTGCCTGTTTCCTATGCCGCTGCCGACTACGGGCGGGTTACAAAAGGCGCCGCCGTCGCTATGCTCGGCAAGTCATATTTGTATGATAAACAATGGGCTAAGGCGGCCGAACAATTCGGGAAACTTCTGTCAGCGCCCTACGATTATGATTTGCATCCAGAATACTGGCAACTATTTGATTACAAGTGGGAAAACAATAAGGAGTTTTTGTTTGCCGTTCAGATGATAGATCAGACAGATTTGGGCAGCATGTACGAAGAATGGTACGGTAGCCGTGCAACTTATCAGTATGCGCAATCATATTGTCTTGCTTCGCATTTGCCGTTTGAAACATCAATCCGGAATGACGGTACGCCTGTTGACTTGAGTACGCGTCCCAAACGAAGTGATTACGAAAATGAACATGACTATGGCGTTGACCTTATGGCATGGTATGAAGAGACTTTGAAGACGACAGATAAACGTTTGCAGGGAAATCTTATCATGCCTACGGATACATTTATCGGATTGAATAGCACTGTTTATAAGGTATATTGGCCTTATGCCGATTATGCCAACGCTACGCCGCCGGCTTTAAGGATTGAGTTTTCGGGATACGCCTGCTATATATGGCGCAAGTTTGTCAATACCGGAAACGATAATAAGGTAAGATGGAACTCGCCCGATGATATTCCTATTATCCGATTTTCCGATGTACTTCTGATGTATGCGGAGGCTATGAATGAACAAAACGGCGCTACGTCAGAGGTCTATGCCGCAGTGAACCGTGTCAGAGAAAGAGCAGAGGTTGCCGGATTACCTGAAGGATTGTCGAAAGAAGATATGCGGCGTAACATCTGGTTGGAAAGATATCGCGAGTTTCCGGGCGAGGGGATTTTGTTCTTCGATGTCAGAAGGTGGCGTACGGCGCATACAACCGACCCAATCTTCGGACTGAATCACGATGTGCTGGATTTTCGGGGAGAGCGGTTGTTTGATCGCAAATTCGCAGAAAGGTATTATTTATGGCCTATACCTGAAGCCGAACGCGATTTGAACGACAAGTTAGATCAGAATCCGGGTTGGGAACAATAAATTCAGTGAATATTACATCATGAGAAAAATACTGTATCTGTTATTTGCCGTCGTTTTTTCTTCTCCGCTTTTTTCGCAGGCGGAAAGGAATTTGTTGACAAAAAAATATTCCGATGCGTTTTTGAAAGAAACGCTTGTGAAAGACAACAGTTGGGTGCCGTTTCCAAAGTATTCCGACAGGACAGGGTGGGAAAAACTGCCTTTATCCGTACGACAGAAATACATTGAGGCAGGAGAGAGATATCTTGATTACGGTTGGCCTGCAGTCAGGGCGACCGAATATCTTGCTTTCTCGCGTACCGGTGACCGTACTGTTATGGAAATCCCGCAAAATCAGCGTATGAAGGCTTTGCAAAGCCTTGTATTGGCTGAACTGTCCGAAGGGAGAGGACGCTTTATGGATGATATTGTCAATGGCGTGTTCTCTTTCTGCGAACAGACATCGTGGTGTCTTTCGGCATGTTTTTATATGCATAATAGGGGGAAAGATTCATGGAACGGCGAGCTTGGCGAGACCAATCTGCCTGATGTCGAAGATCCGATTATTGACCTTTGGGTCGGAGAGATGGCAGCCGATCTTTCATGGATATGGTATTTTTTTCATGATGAATTTGACAAAATAAGTCCGGTTATTTCACGAAGAATCAAATATGAATTGAAAAATAAAGTCTTAGAGCCGTTTTATGAACGCAACGATTACTGGTGGATTACCGGCTGGGGACGAGGTTCTGTTAATAACTGGACGCCATGGTGCAACTACAATGTGTTAACGTGTATTGCGCTAATTGAAGACGATCCGGAAAAGAAATCGGAAGGAGTTTATAAAACAATGACTTCCGTAGATTTGTTTTTCAATGTGTATGCCGATGACGGCGGATGCGATGAGGGTCCTTCCTACTGGGGTGTGGCCGGCGGAAAAGCTTTTGATTATCTCACTTTGCTGAATTTTATGACAAAGGGAAAGGTAGCCATCTTCGACGACCCTCTTATCAAAGCGATAGGACAGTATATTTGCCTTGCATATATCGCTGACGGCAAGTATTTTATGAATTTCGCCGATGCATCTGCACAGATACACCCCAATGCCGGGATTATATATCGATATGGAGAGCAGACCGGAGACGAGACGATGATGCGTTTCGGCGTTTATCTTTTGGATATGTATCATTCTGAAACACAACCTGAAATTGCATCATTGGGGCCTACATTAGGCAATTTGTTCATGTTGAAAGACTATCTGAACAAACCGAAAGAAGAACCCTTGGTTGCGAGTCACTATTTTCCCGACTTGCAAGTGGCTATTGCAAGAGACAAAGCCGGAACAACAGACGGTTTCTACATCGCAGCCAAAGGTGGTAATAACGGCGAAAGTCATAATCATAACGATGTTGGCTCCTGTATAATTTTTTATAACGGGATGCCGGTATTAGTCGATGCAGGCGTAGGTACTTACACACGGGAAACGTTCAGTTCGGACAGATATAAGATATGGACTATGCAATCGACTTACCATAATCTTCCGCTAATAAATGGTGTAGCACAAACCCAGGGCCGGCAATACAAAGCGCTGAGTGCAAAATTTGCGGACAGTAAATCGACGGTTACTTTTTCGACGGATATTGCAGGGGCTTATCCCGAAACGGCAAAAGTGGAAAAATGGCTTAGAAAGTACACGCTTCAACGTAATAAAAAGGTCATTATATCGGATCAATACGAGTTGAAAGAGGTAATAGGCGGTACACAAGCTCGTTTCCTAACTCCATGCCAATGTTCTGTTATTTTGCCGGGTATTATAGAGATGAAAATACCAAATGCCATCATCCGCATGAAATATAGATCCGACGGCATATCTGCTCGCATAGAAAAGAAGCAGATCGACGATCCTAAACTGAAAAACGTTTGGGGTGACGAGCTATCCGTCATTGTACTTGATTATCCGACGAAACGAACAGGGAATATTTCAGTGGAAATATCCGCCGTTTTGCAATAATTTTATTGAGTTACAGTTTTATGATTAATCATTGACACAATTAATTTGCTATGAAAAGGGATGTTAAAAAAAGTATTGTTGTTGTATTTGTATGTATCTTGCCGTTGACATTTCAGGCGAGAGAGAAGCGCGATCTGCTGACACAAACATATTCCGAACAGGTTGTCAGCCAAGTGTTAATCAAAGATGTATCGTGGGTATCTTATCCGGCATACCACGACCGGGCGGGTTGGGAACGTGTGCCGCAGTCATTGCGCGGGCAGTATATCCGTGACGGTGAGAAATATCTCGGATACGACTGGCCTCAGGTAAAAGCTACCGAATACCTTGAATTTATGCGTACCGGCGACCGTCAGGTTATGGAACGGCCGCAGAATCAGCGGCGTCAGGCATTGCAGACATTGGTTTTTGCAGAATTGATGGAGGGGAAGGGACGTTTCATTGACGATATCGTTAATGGCGTATTCACATTTTGCGAACAGACATATTGGGGCGCTTCGGCTCATTTCTATATGTACCGTCCTAATGGAGGCGCCGGAACGGTCAGCAGTAATGATCCGGCGACCGATTTCCCCGATATTGACAATCCTATAGTAGATCTCGTTGTCGGTGAAATAGCCTGTGACCTTGCTTGGATTTGGTATTATTTTCATGATGAATTTGACAAGATAAGTCCTCGTATAGCGAAGCGTTTGAAGGACGAAATCATGAGAAAGGTCGTAAATCCTTATTATGAAAGAATGGATTATTGGTGGATTACGGGTTGGGGACGCGGTTCTGTCAATAACTGGACGCCATGGTGTAATTTTAATGTACTTAACTGTATAATGTTACTTGAAGATGATCCGGCAAAAATGGTGAAAGGTGTGCACAAAACCATGGCTTCGGTAGATCTCTTTTTCAATGCCTATCCGGACGATGGTGCGTGTGACGAAGGGCCGTCATATTGGGGTGTGGCAGGTGGAAAAGCGTTTGATTACCTTAATTTTTTGAGCGAAGTTACCGGCGGAAAAATCAACCTGTTCGACAATACGCTCGTAAAAGATATAGGACGTTATATCTATAAAGTCTATATCAGCCAAGGTTGTTATTTCACTAATTTTGCCGATGCTCCGGCTAAGATAAGTCCGCGTGCGGGGGCGATTTACCGTTATGGACAGAAGATAACCGATGAACCGATGCAGGCCTTTGGCGCTTTTCTGCTCCGTAATCAGCATTATGGCCAAGAGCCGGATTTTGGGGCTATAGGTTTGACGCTTGAAGATCTGTTTGGCCTCGAAGGATGGAAGAAAAAACAAGCGACGGAGCCGCTTCTCGCCGACTACTATTTCCCTGATATGCAGATAGCAATAGCACGTGATAAGGCAGGAACAACAGATGGCTTCTACCTTGCCGCCAAGGGTGGTAGCAATGGCGAAGGACATAACCACAACGATGTCGGTTCGTGTATTGTCTTCTACAACGCTAATCCTGTGCTGGTTGACGCCGGTGTAGGCACATACACGAAGCAAACCTTTAGTAACGAACGTTATCAAATCTGGACAATGCAATCGACTTGGCACAACCTACCGCTTATCAATGGCGTGGCTCAAAGTCCGGGAGGCGATTTCAAGGCTTCCGGTGCACAATACAAAGCTACACGTACGCAAGTGTCTTTTTCGTCTGATATTGCCGGCGCCTATCCGGAAAGTGCACAGGTAGAAAAATGGGTAAGAGGCTATTTGCTAACTCGAAACAAAGGCATAGCCATAACCGATAATTTCCGACTTAAGACTGTAGCAGGCAAAACCGAACTGCATTTCCTGACGCCACTCGATTGTACAATATCTAAACCCGGCGTTGTCACACTTAAGGGCGAAGGGTTTGAATTGCAAATGACGTATCCGGTTTCGGCCATGACCGCCCGTATCGAACAGAAAGAAATGGACGATGCCCGCCTACGTAGTCTTTGGGGAAGTGCGCTTACAATGCTGGTTTTTGACTTGAAAGAGGCGAAAGCAGGAAACGTACGCATTGATATCAGACGACAATTCCGATAAAATACAGTCTTCAAGCAAATTTTATTGACATTCGTACAATCGTGCCGATATTTTCGCCGGCAAGGACTTTGCGGAGATTGCCCGGTGTGTCCATATCGAAAACGATAAGGGGGAGGTTATTTTCTTTGCAAAGGGTTGT
>JAISUX010000070.1 GCA_031271805.1 Tannerella sp. | reverse complement strand
CAAAACGTTTTTGTCTGTTCTGATTTGTTTTTGTATTTTTGTCGGGCAAAATTCATTAAATCGGACGAAATTGAGCAAGATAGAGACTTCATATTTCAAGGTCGAAAGCGGCGTTACGGAATGTCACGCGATGGTGCATACTTCGTTGCCGTCGCGGATATATTCGGTTCAGTTAGAGGATATTCAATGCGGATTGGGCCGCTTTTTGGATGAAAATAAAACGCTGAAACCGGCTTTTATGCGTTTCTTTGTGAGCGATATTACGACGCAGGATGTTGTTTCCGAAGCCGGATGTCCGGTTTCGGTTATTGAGCAACCTCCGCTTGATGGGAGCGCCGTTGCTTTGTGGGTTTATCTGAAATCGAGCGAGGCCGGCCATTATAGGCACCTGTGGACAGCGGGGATGTCGCATCCGGAGGGTGATTTATACGGCCAGACGGCAACGTTGTTGCGTGGATACGCCGACAGTCTGACGCGCGAGGGTTTGAGTTTTGCCGACAATTGTGTCAGGACATGGATTTTCGTGCGCGATATAGACCATAATTATCAGGATGTTGTGCGTGCGCGGCGCGAGTTTTTTGCTTCTCAGGGGCTGACAGAGCATACGCATTACATTGCCAGCACAGGCATTGCCGGAAACGGCCGGGAAACCGCATCGGGAGTGGTGATTGACGCTTATGCGGTCGGCGGACTGCAGGCCGGTCAGCAACGTTACCTCCATGCGCCGACCCACCTTAATCCTACGCATGAGTACGGCGTGACCTTCGAGCGTGGCGTTGTTGTGGAATATGGCGACCGCAGCCATATCTTCATCTCCGGTACGGCAAGCATCAACAACCGAGGCGAGATAGTACATCCTGGCGATATCGAAGGACAGACGCGGCGAATGTTGGAGAATATCGAGGCCTTGCTCAACGAGGCCGACGCTTCGTTCGACGACGTTATGATGATGATCGTTTATCTGCGTAACAGCTCTGATTATGTGTCTGTTAATGCTGTTTTTGATTCCCGTTTCCCTACGATTCCGAAAGTGATTACCCTTGCGCCGATTTGCCGTCCCGGGTGGTTGGTCGAAACGGAATGTATTGCAGTCAAAAGGACTGAAAATAAGGCATTTAAAGTATTATGAAAATTTGCAGCATAAACAATAAAATATAATGAAAGAAAAGTATTTCAAATATTCGCTTATTGCTCTGATCGGTATTTTGGGATGGCTGATTGTGAGCGGATTGTGGTCGTTTGTGAGCGCCTTGCTTGGGGCGTTCACAATTTATGTGCTTCTCAGGAGGCAGTTGATTTGGTTGACTGAGCGGCGAGGCGTCAAAGATACTCTTGCCGCGGCGATGATACTTGTGGAGGTGATTGTTTGCCTGCTGTTGCCGCTTTGCCTTATTGTATGGCTGCTGGTGGATAAGGTTCATGACATTAATTTCGACATTTCGCAAATCCAGGAGACGGCGGAACAGTTTGTTGCGCTGATAAAAGCGAAGACCGGCTACGACATTTTCAGCGAGAGCAATGTTGAGACGGCGACGGGCTATCTGGGGCGCGGTGTGCAGTTTGTGATAGGGCAGGCGAGCGGGCTGGTAATTACGGCCATTGTTATGATTTTTATATTGTTTTTCATGTTGACAAGCCGCCGTTCAATAGAGGGTTATGTGTTCGGATTGTTGCCTTTCAAGGATGAAAACAAGCGGGCAGTGGTGAATGAAATACATAAGATGGTGCGCTCGAACGCTATAGGCATCCCCCTGTTGGTTATCATTCAGGGGCTGGTGGCTTTTGCGGGATATTGGGTTGCCGGTGTGCCGAGTGCGGCGCTGCTGGGTGCGCTGACGGGCTTCGCTACGATTGTGCCGATAATAGGAACCGGCGTTGTATGGATTCCTATTATTGTATATCTCTGGCTGACAGGATCTTGGCTCACGGCATTGGGGCTTGGGGCTTACTGTGCAATAGTACTGACAAGCCTCGACAACGTGATAAGATTCTTCCTTCAAAAGAAATTAGCCAATACTCACCCGTTGATAACTTTCTTCGGGGTCTTCCTCGGCATAGGGTTGTTCAATTTCTGGGGTATCGTCTTCGGGCCGTTGCTGTTGTCGATGTTTTTCCTGCTGCTGGATATCTTCAGGCGTGAGTTTATAGATAGTAATTGATATGGAAAATGTAGTTCAGTATTTACTGTCGATACCCTTCCTGAAGATCATCGAGATAGCGGGGACGATAGCGTTTGCGATAAGCGGCGTGAGGCTGTCGGCTGCAAAGGAATTTGACTGGTTTGGGGCGTTTGTAGTTGGCTTTGTGACGGCAATAGGTGGCGGTACCTTGCGTGATATACTGCTGGAAGTGACGCCGTTCTGGATGCTCAATCCTGTCTATCTGACATGTTCCGTTGCGGGACTGATAATAGTGATTATCTTCAGCCGGCGGCTTGTGAGGCTCGACACGCCCTTCTTTATATTCGATACGATAGGCCTGGCGCTGTTTGTGGTCGTAGGCATAGAGAAGACCATCGGCCTCGGCTTCCCTTTCTGGGTGGCGATAATCATGGGTACGATAACCGGCATTGTCGGCGGCATCATGCGCGACGTCCTGATAAGCGAGATTCCGCTTGTGTTCCGGAAAGAAATGTACGCGCTGCCGTGCATCTTCGGCGGATTGGTGTACTGGCTGTGCCACGCACTCAACTGCTCGGCATTCGTATGTGAAATAACCGCTTCGGCAGTGATATTTCTTAACCGCGTTCTCGCCGTCAAATATCACTGGGGATTGCCGATGATGAAAAAAAATTGATTAAGGAATAAAAAAAGTTGACAAAAAGTTTGGATATTAGAAAATAGTCCGTATCTTTGTCGCCGAAAATGTTTTTATTGTTATAAAATTATGAATCGATCTATGGCTGAAACGTATTGGTGGTGGCGCTTGCAATGTATCATTTGTGAGTGACTTGGCATGTATCGTATTTACCAAAGACAATCGAATAAGAAGGCCTGTTGTACTCACGACGGGTCTTCTTTTTTTTGAAATTAATTATGTATAAGAATATGAATTATCAAGTTGACGAAAAAGGTTACTACGGGCGTTTCGGAGGAGCCTATATCCCCGAAATTCTGCACAAATGTGTAGAGGACTTGCAGAATAACTACCTCGGTGTGCTCGAAAGCGATGATTTCAAGCGGGAGTTTCACCGGTTGTTAAGCGATTATGCCGGTCGGCCGTCTCCGCTCTACTATGCGCAGCGGATGAGTGAGCGTTATGGTTGCCGCCTGTACCTCAAGCGCGAAGACCTCAACCATACCGGAGCGCATAAGATAAACAATACGATCGGGCAGATACTGGTAGCCAAGCGATTAGGTAAGACGCGTGTGATAGCCGAGACAGGCGCCGGTCAGCATGGCGTCGCGACGGCTACGGTCTGCGCCCTCATGGATATGCCGTGCGTGGTTTATATGGGCAAGACCGATGTCGAACGGCAACAGCCTAACGTGAAGAAGATGCAGATGCTGGGCGCCACGGTCGTGCCGGTAACGTCGGGCAATATGACCCTCAAAGATGCGACAAACGAGGCTATCCGCGACTGGTGTTGCCATCCCGCTGACACATTCTATATCATTGGCTCGACTGTCGGTCCTCACCCTTATCCGGATATGGTTGCGAGGTTGCAATCGGTTATTAGTGAGGAAATTAAATGGCAAATAGCCGAGAAGGAGGGACGCGACTATCCCGACTACCTGATGGCCTGCGTCGGCGGCGGAAGCAATGCGGCAGGGACTATCTATCATTACCTCGACGACGAGCGTGTCAAGATTGTGCTTTCCGAAGCCGGCGGCGAGGGCGTCCTGTCGGGGCGGAGCGCGGCGACAATCCAACTCGGCCGCGAAGGAATAATCCATGGCTCACGCACCCTCGTTATGCAGAACGAAGACGGCCAAATAGAAGAACCATACTCTATTTCCGCCGGCCTCGATTATCCCGGTATCGGCCCTATTCACGCCAATCTCGCTACGACGAAACGCGCGACAGTCCTTGCCGTTAATGACGACGAAGCTCTCGATGCCGCCTACGAACTGACCCGCCTCGAAGGAATAATCCCCGCACTCGAAAGCGCCCATGCTCTCGGTGCGTTGAAGAAAATGAGCTTCAAACCCGACGACGTGGTTGTGCTGACTGTCTCCGGCCGCGGGGATAAGGATATGGAGGCATATCTTAAGAATATTTCATTATAAGTATATAATCAACTTAAAATTAGATAATTATGTTTAGTTTCAAAACCAAATCCAGACGACTTCTCGGCGACCTTCATACGCCGGTAAGCCTTTATCTGAAACTTCGGGACATATACCCGAAGTCGGTGCTGCTCGAAAGTTCGGATTTTCATGTGAACGAGAACAGCTTGTCATTCATCGCGATTTGCCCGCTTGCCGACGTAGGAATAAATGCGGGTGAGGCTATGATGAATTTTCCCGACGGTTCGTCAACGGTAAAGCCGCTTGGCGACAAATATTTTGTGCATGACGCGCTTAATGAGTTCCTGCAGAGTTTCAACGTCGCCGGCGACGACAGCGCTCACTGCGGACTGTTCGGTTACACGGCCTTCGACGCGGTACGCTATTTCGAGAACATACCCGTCATGGAGTTCCATCACAAGGATACCGATGCGCCGGATATGTATTATGCGCTCTACAAGTACCTGCTTGTGTTCGACCATTTTAATAATCTTCTGACACTCATTGAGTTATGCGGAGAAGGCGAAAGTGATCATCTCGGCGACATTGAGGCTATCATTGAGAACCGCAACTATGCTTCTTACGATTTCCGTATTGTCGGCGAACGTACTTCATCGATTACAGACGAGCGGTATATGGAGATGGTGCGCGAGGGCGTCAAGCACTGTTTGCGTGGCGACGTCTTCCAGATTGTTCTGAGCCGACGCTTCGAGCAGGCGTATCAGGGTGACGACTTCAAGGTCTATCGCGCATTGAGGAGCATAAACCCCTCACCGTATCTGTTCTATTTCGATTTCGGCGGATTCCGTATCTTCGGTTCATCGCCGGAGACGCATTGTAAGATAGAAAACCGTCGCGCAAGCATCGATCCCATCGCGGGAACGGCATTCCGCACCGGCAATGAGTTCTTAGACAAACAACGCGTCGAGGCTCTTATCAACGACCCTAAAGAGAACGCCGAACATGTGATGCTCGTCGATCTCGCCCGCAATGATCTTAGCCGCAACGCACACGATGTAAAGGTCGATTTCTACAAGGAAGTGCAGTATTATAGCCACGTGATGCACCTTGTCTCGCGTGTCAGCGGTGTCTTGAACGACGGCAGCGACCCCATAAAGACCTTCATCGACACCTTCCCGGCAGGCACCCTGAGCGGCGCCCCAAAAGTACGTGCGATGCAACTCATCACCGAACTCGAACCTCACAACCGCGGCGCTTACGGCGGTTGCATCGGTTTTATCGGCTTTAACGGCGACCTGAATCAGGCGATAACAATCCGCTCTTTCGTCAGCCGCAGTAATATGCTCTATTACCAAGCCGGCGCCGGCATCGTTGCTAAGAGTAACGATGAGCGTGAACTCCAGGAAGTTAACAGCAAACTCGGAGCGCTCAACAACGCTATCCGCGAAGCTGTACGCCTCAAGAACTAATTATTCAAAATTGATTGGAAATGAAGTGCTTATTATTTGATAACTACGATTCGTTTACGTACAACCTCTACCATCTCCTGCACGAGTTGGGCGTGGATACCGATGTCTTCCGCAACGACAAGATTGCGCTTGAGGATGTCGAACGCTACGACAAGATTGTACTCTCGCCCGGTCCCGGCATCCCTTCGGAGGCGGGTTTGCTGTTGCCGTTGATCGAACGCTATGCGCCGACGAAATCCATCCTCGGCGTCTGTCTCGGAGAGCAGGCTATCGGCGAGGTTTTCGGCGCCAAACTGTTGAATCTCGATGATGTTTACCACGGCGTCTGCACGGATATACGTGTCGTGGCGAATGACCCGCTCTTGGCAGGCCTCGAGCCGGTGTTCCTCGCCGGACGCTATCATTCGTGGGTAGTCTCGAAGGAGAATTTTCCCGACTGCCTCGAAATAACCGCCCTTGATAACGATGGCCGTGTCATGGCTTTACGCCATCGCGAGTACGAAGTCATGGGCGTACAGTTTCATCCGGAATCCGTTCTGACACCGCAAGGAAAAAGGATAATTCAAAATTGGCTTAACATATAACAACGGCACATTTATTTAAATTTAAAATTAAAGTATATGAAAGATATTCTATATCGCCTTTTCGAGCATCAGTACCTCGGACGTGAAGAGGCGCAACATATTTTGGCTAACATTGCCGAGGGAAAATACAATAACGAGCAGGTCTCGGCGTTCATAACCGTTTTCTTGATGCGCAGCATCTCCGTTGACGAATTAGCTGGTTTCCGCGATGCGTTGCTTTCGATGCGCGTACAGGTTGATTTGTCTGATTATAAGCCTATTGATATAGTAGGTACGGGCGGTGACGGCAAGAATACGTTCAACATCAGCACGGCATCATGTTTCGTCTTGGCCGGCGCCGGTTACAAGGTCGTCAAGCACGGCAACTATGGCGCAACATCGGTCAGCGGCGCGAGCAATGTCATTGAACAGCATGGCGCCAAGTTTACCGCCGACAGCGACAAATTGCGCGAATCAATTGATAAAAGCGGAATGGCATTCCTTCACGCACCGCTTTTCAATCCTGCGATGAAGGCTGTTGCGCCGATACGCAAAAACCTTGCTGTACGCACATTTTTCAACCTGCTCGGCCCGCTTGCCAACCCTGCTATGCCTGCCTACCAGCTGCTTGGCGTCTATAACCTGCCGCTTTTCAGGCTTTACAGCTATACCTATCAGGCGAGCGGCACTCGCTTCGGCGTGGTTTACAGTATGGGGGGGTATGACGAGATTTCGCTGACATCGGAATTTAAGGTCGCCATGCCTGACAAGGAAAAAGTTTATACTCCCGAAGCGCTTGGTTTCCCGCGTTATGAGGACACGGATTTGTGGGGCGGCGCAACTCCCGAAGCGGCGTCTAAGATCTTCGATGCCGTACTCACTAACACTGCTACCGCCGCCCAACGCGATTGTGTAGTCGTCAATTCCGCTTTTGCAATCCAGGTGATCCATCCCGAAAAGAACATCAACGACTGTATTGCCGAAGCCCGCGAATCGCTTGATAGCGGCAAGGCTTTCGAACATTTGAAACGCTTTTTGGAGGTTAATTCATAATGGATATTTTACAGACAATTGTCGAGAACAAACGCCTTGAAGTAGGGCGGCAAAAGGATGCTGTACCTCTCGAATCTATGCTTAACTTCGGTACGCATCAGTTGAATCGCCGCCCTTCGTCGATGCGTCGGGCATTGCAGAAATCCTCGACGGGTATCATCGCTGAGTTCAAGCGCCGCTCGCCGTCAAAAGGTTGGCTCTATCCCGATGCCAAAGTCGAGGATGTTGTCCCTGTCTATGAACAGGCGGGGGCGTCGGCATGCTCAATCCTCACCGACAGTGAGTTTTTCGGCGGTTCTTTCCGTGACTTACGCACGGCTCGCGAACTCGTCGAACTGCCTCTCCTGCGCAAGGATTTCATCATCGACGAGTACCAGATCTATCAGGCGCGGGCGCTTGGAGCCGATGCTATTCTGCTGATAGCCGCCATATTGACCGAAGGTGAGTGCCGGAAATTTGCCGCTCTCGCACATCAGTTGGATCTTGAAACACTGCTCGAAATCCACGATGAGAGCGAGTTGTCATACTTGAACTACGACGTTGATATGCTCGGCGTCAATAATCGCAGCCTCGGTACATTCCATACCGATGTCGAACATTCCTTCCTCCTCGCCGAAAAGATGAAACAAGCGGCAGGGCAGGGGAGTGACGCTCCTGTTCTCATATCCGAGAGCGGTATTTCCGATACGGCCATAGTCAGTAGCCTGCGTCAATCAGGCTTCCAAGGCTTCCTGATGGGTGAAATTTTTATGAAAACAAAAGATCCCGGCCTTAGTCTTCGGGATTTTATCAAAGAAATTACGGTTTAATTTAAAATTCATACTTATGCTAATCAAAGTTTGCGGTATGCGCGAAGCCCATAATATTCGCGAGTTGTTGGAAGAAGTTGAAATCGACTTTATAGGATTTATATTCTACCATAAATCTCCGCGTTATGTATCTGATAATGAGGAGTATATTAATGCAATACGTAGTTGCGGGAAACAAAAGGTTGGTGTCTTTGTTGACGAATCTCTCGAAACGATCCTCGAGAAAGCCGACAAGTATGGTTTGGATTGCATCCAACTGCATGGCAACGAATCTCCAGCCCTCTGTCGTGTCTTGCGTAAAGTGAATCGTTTGCTTGAAGACCGCACTACGGTGAATCCGGCGCATTATACTTTGCGACATGGCGCATTGTATAAGGTTATCAAGGCCTTTCACATAGCTTCGACGGAAGATCTTACGGCTACTACTCCATACACCGCCTGCGTTGACTATTATCTTTTTGATACTAAAAGTCCCGACTACGGCGGCAGCGGCCGACGCTTCGACTGGTCAATCCTCGACGCTTACGATGGCGATACTCCATTTCTTTTGAGTGGCGGCATTAGTCACGATAGCCTCGATGATCTGAAGAAAATCCATCATCCGAAATTCGCCGGAGTTGACCTCAACAGCGGCTTTGAAATCGCCCCCGCACATAAGGATGTCGCAAGACTTAAGTCCTTCATCCAACATCTCAAACCAAAGAAAGAAAATTTATGACAAACAGAATTAACAACTTGTTCGCATCAAAGGGGCGCGATATTCTCTCAATATATTTCTGCGCGGGCTATCCTGATGCCGAAAACACCGTCGAAGTGATCAAGACTTTAGAGGATGCTGGGATTAACATGATTGAAATCGGTATCCCTTTCAGTGACCCGATGGCCGATGGCGTAGTCATACAAGATGCTGCTACACAGTCGCTTAGGAATGGCATGTCGTTGCGCAAACTGTTCGGACAATTGAAAGGCATACGGGCGGATGTTAAAATACCCTTGCTGTTGATGGGTTATCTCAATCCCGTGATGCAGTACGGTTTTGACCGTTTTTTTAACGAATGTGCCGATTGCGGCATTGATGGCTGCATAATCCCCGACCTTCCGTTCGACGACTATCTCAACGACGTCAAACCGATAGCCGATCGTTACGGCGTCAAGGTCATTATGCTGATCACGCCCGAAACGTCCGACGAGAGAATCCGCTTTATCGATCGTCACACCGACGGCTTTATCTACATGGTTTCGTCGGCCGCCACAACAGGCGCACAGAAATCCTTCGACGAGCAAAAACAGGCCTATTTCCGCCGTATCAACGCGATGTCGTTGCGCAATCCCCGCCTTGTAGGCTTCGGCATAAGCAACCACGAGACTTTCCGTGCGGCCTGCGATAACTCCTCCGGAGCCATTATCGGCAGCAAGTTTGTCACCCTCCTCGGCGAGCATAAGTCCCCTGAAATCGCGATAAAAAAACTGCTCGAAGCGATTCGCTGATAACGAAATTTTTTTGGATGAAGAAGGTAACAAATGGTGGTTTAACAGTTGATGTTGTTGCGGTTCTCAATGAACAAGACGACTATACCAAAGCAAATTGGACTGATTTTCATATCACTTTGCCTGATTATTCATATTATTATGAAGAGAATTAAGATTCAAAAAAAACGTATTTTTTGATACATATAAAAAATATTAGTATATTTGCATCCGATTCCGTCACGTTCGACACTTCTGTGACGAGGTGCAAAGTAGATGGAACGAAGAAAGAAAAACAGCGTAACAACCCGATAAACAGGACGAGTTCCCGAAATATCGGAGCAGGTTACGCAAAGACATATTAAAGGCGTTATAGCTTACATCTGGTTATACAAAACTTCGCAACTTTATGTAAACCAACCAAGAGTAAAGCAAGACGCTCACGCTTTTCGGCGTGGGCTTTACTCACACTTATTTGGTTGGTTAGGCATTGCGAAGGCCTTGTATAGCAGATAAAACATGGGTTTTGCCTGCGCTTTTTTATGTCTAAAACGAAACGTCAGACATGCTTATATGTATGTGAATGACGGGGCTTTGTATAGAATGTAAAAAAATAGTGATTATGCAAATAGTCGTAAGGAATCCCTATCGCACGCTTGGACTTCTCGCCGGAGCCACAAAACGTGAAATTACTCGACAGACAACCAGTCTGAAAAGATATCTTGCTGCCAATGTCGAGCCGCCTGTAGATTACAGTTTTGCTGTGTTGGATGGTTTTGTGCGCACTGTCGAGGACATTGACGCTGCCGCCGCCAAGCTCAATTTAGACGACGACAAAATACTCGCCGCCATGTTCTGGTTTTGGAAAGGCAACGAAATAACCGACGAACCGGCGTTTGAGGCGTTGAAAGATAATAACCATTTTGAAGCTACAGAGATATGGAATAATTTGATTTCCGGCAAAGAAGTGTCTAAAAAGAATGTTTCGGCATACAACAATCTGGCGACCTTCTATTTATTCGCAGCGTTCACCGGAAATTCGCCTGACATCAAAATGATAGCAGAAGCTGTTGCTTTGAAGATGCAATTCCTGCAAAGCGACTTTGTAATGGATATGATCAAAAGTGCAACCGATGAGACGTTCAAAACGACCAAAAAGGCTGTCCAGTTGGCATATATCAATGCACTCAGAAACAACGTATCCGAATTAGTCCTCTCCCAGGCACAATTTGTCAAGGTGTTCTCAAACATACAGTTTGACGCCAAACATGATTTTCTCAAAAGCATTTCAAAATCTATCATTGACAACATTACAGCACAAATCGAAACCGCCCGCAAAACTCGTACCGCCAACAAACAAGATGCCGCCACTGCAGGCGAAACCCTTTACAAAAATACCAAAGACGACCTTGCACAACTGAAAGAAATCTTTGGTGCGACGGATTTTTCATATTCCAATGTGGCGGATAAGGTGGCTAATGAGTTGTTGCAGTGTTCAATTGACTTCTTCAATGACAGTCAGGAGAAGGAGTTGGATAATGACTACCACGAAAAATCGATAAGTTTGGTAAAAATGGCGAAGGGAATAGCCGTGGGAAGTTTAATGAAAAACAAAGCCAAAGATAATTTGCAGACGCTGGAAGAAATGAAAGAAAAGGAAATTCAGGCTGCGATAGCGGCTATGCAGATGATAAAATCACTATACGAGGACAATGAAAGGAAGATACGGCAACAAGTTAAAAATCTTGAAGTGACTGATTTTGAAATTATTATGGGGATAAAATCAATAAATTGGAGTGCTGTAAATGAAAATATCAAAAATTCGATCGCTTGGGAAAAAGTCAATGAACTGTTAAGAAAGATATTATCCGACAAAAATATTGATAAAATCAAGAATTGCACCAATTCTAATCAAAAAGAAAAATTTGTTCAATTGGCAGAATGGATAAAAAGCCATACTACAAGCAAATTAGTGATTAATAATGCATTGAATAGGTATTACGGCAGAGACACAAATAGTGGCGGCAGTGGCGGCGGTGGCGGCGGTTGTTACATTGCTACAATGGCTTATGGCAGTTACGACCACCCGCAAGTTATGGTTTTGCGGCAATTCAGAGATGAAGTTTTAGATAAATCAAATTTTGGAAAATGGTTTATAAAAACGTATTATCATTATTCGCCAAAATTAGTTGAAAAATTAAAAAATAAAATACTTATCAACAGTATTATTAGAAAAATATTGAATCAATTTATAAAAATCATAAAATGAAGCAGATACAAACAATCATCCTCTGCCTGTACTTCGCATCAGGCATACAGGCTCAAACAACGCCGACCGACAGCGCAATTACTGTGTTGCAGCAGGAAATCAAGAAGTTGAAATCAGCCAACAGGCAGTTAAGCAGCGAGTTGGCGGGTCAGAAAAAACGGTTGCAAACGTTTTCTGATAGC
>JAISUX010000059.1 GCA_031271805.1 Tannerella sp. | reverse complement strand
CAAATCATTCATAACGGATTTACCTGCACTTTTGAAAGATTTGTAGGCGGTGGAATGCTATACGTTTGCGAAGAAAAAACAAACATTTTGCAAGAAAATTTGCAAGATACATAACATTTTCATATCTTTGCGGCGTTTTTAGTTTTCAACTTGGAAAATAACAATTAATTACGGTAACTATGAAAAAAATTGAAGCAATTATTCGCAAGACAAAATTTGATGAGGTAAAAGAAGCATTATTAGATGCCGACATCGAATGGTTTTCTTATTTTGATGTACGCGGGGTAGGAAAAACCCGCCAGGAAAGGATTTATAGAGGCGTCGTTTATGACACGAGTTTCATCGAACGTACGATGCTTACTATCGTTGTGCGCGACATCAACGCTGAACGTACTATCCAAGCTATTTTGAGCAAAGCCCAAACGGGCGAGATTGGTGACGGGCGCATATTTGTGACCACAATTGATGATTCTATCCGGATACGAACCGGCGAACATGGAGATAAGTCTTTATATGACTCTGATGAGAATGTCAAATAAAAATTTAAATACGATGAAGGCTAAATTATTTATTATCTGCGCATTATCAACTATTTTCGCTATGCCTGTCCTTGCTCAGGATAGCGCGGCAACACTTGACAGCGGCAATACGGCATGGATGATTGTCGCCACTATCTTGGTCATGTTCATGACTATTCCCGGCTTAGCGCTATTTTATGGCGGTTTGGTCAGACAGAAAAACTTTTTGAGTATCATTATGCAATGCTTCGTGCTTGCCGCTGCCGTTTCGCTACTTTGGTTCGCCTTCGGTTACAGTTGGGTTTTCGGGACGGCTTTTGCCGACAGCCCGATAGGATTTATCATCGGCGGCTTCGACAAAGTGTTTTTGCATGGCATAACTCTCAACACACTCAATCCCTTAGGCGGCAATATCCCCGAAATGCTCTTCGCGCTTTTCCAGTGTATGTTTGCAGTTATCACGCCGGCGCTTATTATCGGCGCGTTCGCTGAAAGGGTGAAATTTTCCGGTTATCTGTTTTTCATCATCCTATGGTCTATTATTGTCTATAATCCTATGGCTCATTGGGTTTGGGGCGGCGGATGGCTGCAGGAAATGGGAGCGATTGACTTTGCCGGCGGCACGGTTGTACATATCAATGCGGGTATTTCGGCGCTCGTCATGGCTCTGCTTATCGGCAAAAGGATGGGATACAAGCCTACACGACCGACTACGCCTCACGATGTGCCTTACGTCTTTCTGGGAGCAGGTTTCTTGTGGTTGGGATGGTTCGGGTTCAATGCCGGGAGCGGACTTGCGGCCGACGGACTTGCTGCTAATGCTTTCTTGGTAACGCATATCTCGACCGCTGCAGCCGTAGTCGTCTGGATGGCTATTGACTGGATTCGGAACGGCAAACCTACTGTCGTCGGCTCGAGCACGGCGGCTGTGGCCGGACTTGTTGCCATTACGCCGGCAGCCGGAACGGTGGATATTATCGGAGCGATGGCAATAGGTGCGATATCCTCCTTAGTTTGCTTCTTCATGGTCGCCGTCGTCAAGGAAAAATTCGGATACGACGATTCGCTCGACGCCTTTGGCGTTCACGGAGTTGGGGGTATAATAGGGTCGATTCTTACAGGTGTTTTTGCCACACAATTCATTACCGGACCGGAAGGCGTTCAAGGCGCTCTTTATGGTGATTGGCACCAACTATGGGTACAAATCGTCGCCACGCTCGCAACAATAGTTTATAGCGCCGTATTGACCACATTACTCTTCTTGCTGGTCGATAAAACCGTAGGAGTGAGAGTTTCGCCCCGCGTTGAAGAAGAAGGCCTCGACATATACGAACACGGCGAATCTTCATACAACTGATTCAAGTTCTTGCAGCGAAATGTCGTAAATTTACAATTTTATCTCTACACGGCAGCGTATTTTTGCAGCGTGTTTAATTTAAAATTTTATGGAAATGAAAAGATTAGTTGCTTGGGTATCAATCCCCTCCGCCGATTTTGAACGTGCGGTAAAATTCTACGGTTCGCTGCTGAACATTGAGTTTGAAACTTTCGACTGCGGAAACGGCGAAAAGATGGCTTGCTTCCCGTCGGGCGAAGGCGAAATCTGCTATTCGCCGAACTTAAAACCCTCTGCCACAGGGACTACGGTTAGTTTGACAGTCCCCGATTCCATCGAAGCCGCTATCGCAAGGGCGGAAAAATTGGGTGGCAAAGTCGTCATCCCAAAAACAAAGATCGAGGTCGAAGGTCTCGGCTGGTTCGCCGTTCTGACCGACTCGGAAGGTAATTCCGTCGGGCTTTATCAGGATTGAAATCGTTTTTTTAAGAACATAGACAGCATTTTCGTGCTGTCTGTGTTCTTTTTTTCGTATCTTTGCACCTTTCATATTAAGGAATTATGGGGATTAATTTTGCTTTACCTTCCTGTGTATTAGCCCCTTACATCAAGCGATACTGGGCTATAGAAAACTCATTGGCGAGTGGTGAGACCTGCGTACAACGCATCATCCCGACGGGTATGAGTGAGCTTATGCTCTATTTCACTCCGCGTCCGCAGGTGCTGAATAACCCCAAACACTTAACCGACAATGCCGCACTCTACGGTCATCAGAACGATTGGTACGACATCGGTTATACCGGATCTCTGTCAGTCTTTTCCATTGTTTTTCAGCCACATGGCTTGATGCAGTTCTTCCGTTTCCCGTTGAACGAGATATATAATCATAACGTCCCACTCCGACATCTCATCGGTCAGGCAGGCCGCGACCTCGAAGAAAAGATGGGGGAAACGACTACTTTTGAGCAGAAATTGAATATTATTGAAGATTTCTTTATATCCTCATTGTCAAGATATTATATTGATTTTGAGTATCGTCGCATCGCCGGCGTCATCGAACTAATACAGCAACGGCGGGGCAATATCAGCATCGAAGCGATGGCGTCGAAAGCTTGCCTTAGCCGCCGACAGTTTGAGCGCGTCTTTACCGAACAAATCGGAGCCACCCCAAAGCAGTACCTGAAAACGATCCGTTTTCAGAATGCTATCTATCAAAAACAGCTGCATAAAGAGCTTAATATGACCGAATTATCATACGAAAGCGGCTATTATGACCAGTCTCATTTCATCAGCGAATTTAAGTCGATGTGCGGGCAAACGCCGCGACAATTCTTTGCTGAAAACGAAGCCTGTTCGGATTTTTTCGATACTTAAACAGTTGATTATGATTAATCCAATCGAAACTCATCCGCTCAAGCCATTTCTGCCTGCCGACGCCACACTGCTGATGCTCGGTAGTTTCCCGCCGCAACGCAAACGCTGGTCAATGGAGTTCTACTACCCTAACCTAAACAACGATATGTGGCGTATCATGGGGTTGATTTTTTTCAATGACAAGGAGTTTTTTGTTGACGGCGAAAACAAGAGATTCCGCCTCGACGAGATTATTAAATTCCTGGCAAACAATCATATAGCCCTTTATGACACCGCCTTTGCCGTCCGCCGCCTAAACGATAACGCTTCAGACAAGTTTCTGGAGGTAGTGCAACAAACCGACCTCAGAGCCTTGCTTACACAAATACCTGAATGTAAGACTGTTGTAGCAACCGGACAGAAAGCAACCGATATTATCGTGCAGCAGTTCGACATCCCCGAACCCGCAATCGGATTTTATTCGGAATTTTCTATCGACAACCGCTCGTTGCGTTTCTACCGCATGCCCTCATCTTCGCGCGCATATCCCTTAAAACTCGAAACCAAAGCCGAATTTTACAGAAAATTATTTTCGCAAACATCTGTATAATAGATAATTAACGTTATTTGACCAAAATATTTCTCAGAATATTTGGTTTATATCTGTATGTTGCTGGGATTTGTAGCGCCGGGAATATTGTTGAACAGAAAATCAGACCCGGTGTCCCGATTTATATTTTTCAAATTCCTTGCAAAATTCGTACACTAAGTAAAAAATTTCTATTATATTTGCATCCATAAAGAGATATGTTTTATTTGTAATCGGTTTATTTACAGACCATAAGGTTGCAAACATCTTATCTCTTTTTCCGATTTTTTTCTCTTTTTTACGTCGAACTCACTTTATAATAGAATTTATGCAGATATGAAACCGAAACTATTAACCATATTGTTGTTGTTGCTGACGACGGCCTTTGCGAAGGCTGACGACGTCAGGTTTTTCAATATTGCTAATAAGTTCGGGACGTCGATGCACGAGTTCTTTTCGTTGTGTAAAGACGGCAACGGCTTTGTCTGGGCGTCGTCGCGCAGCGAGATACTACGTTTGACCACAAGCGACTATCGCTCTTACCGCTTGCCATATAAATCGAAAGACTTTGTGTTCGTAGAGATGGCGAGCAACGGCAAGGAAGTCGTGGCTTATACCAACAACAAACAACTCTTCCGCTACGACGAGGTCTTCGACCGCTTTGAATCGGTTAACCTGCCGACGGAGATTAACTTGTGGATAAACGAGATACTGATTGGCGAAGACGGCACGTACTGGATAGCAACTCGAAGCGGATTGTACAGGTACAAAGACAGGCAATTAATTTTGACGGGCGAAACGAACAAAGCGGGCGAGGCGAGCGGCGTGCCGATGATTGCGTGGGGCGAAGACGGGCAGTTGATATTTGCCTGCAACAATACCATCAGCCTGCTGAACACAGCGACGATGGAGATTGAGCGTTTGTGC
>JAISUX010000074.1 GCA_031271805.1 Tannerella sp. | reverse complement strand
TCTGCTGCTCAACATCGGTCATCTCTGCGAAGCCCTCTTCGTCGAAAAGTTCGACCTCTCGCAGGCTGTCCTGCTCTCGTTCGTGCTTGTTATCAATGTATTGCTGATTTTGGAGTTATTGCGGGGCGTTAAGGCTAAAAACATCCGTCGGGGAAACACCCGCAGCGACAAAGTGCAGCAGAGCGCCATTCAGGACGTCGTTATTCATTAGTTCACTTAAAAAATAAATTAAAAAATGAGTAAATTAAATATCTCAATAGACAACGTGTTGATTACCGATTGCCTCAAATTAGTATTGTTTAAACTGTTGCTTATCGTGTTTATCTTCAATGCGACGAATGTGTATGCACTGGGACAAGCAACAGTTAAAGGGATGGTCAAGACATCGGATGGCTTGGCTGTCGAGCAGGTCAATATTGGATTGCAGGGGACATCGTTCGGTACATTCACAAACGAAAAAGGCGAGTACGTTATTAATAATGTGCCGCGCGGGAAATATATCCTTGTAGCGTCATATATCGGAAAATCAACGAAAACGGTAAGCATTGAAGTATCGGCAAGTGCTACCGTAAACGTGCCCGACATCATTTTGGATGAGACGGCGACGAATCTTGGCGAAATAACTGTTTCCGCACGGGCGGGAACATACAAGTCGGATAATCCGTCGCAGACGCTCCGCGTAACGACGCCGCTTATAGAACTGCCTCAAAACGTGCAGGTAGTAACCGAGCAGATGCTGAAAGACCAGCAAATAATAAGTATGAGCGACGGCTTGGTTCGTTCGGTAAGCGGCACGGTAAGAGTTGACCACTGGGGCGACCTCTATACCAACATAACTTCGCGCGGTTCGCAGGTACAGGCTTTCCGAAACGGCTTTAATGTCGTAAGTTCATATTGGGGACCGCTAACCGAAGATATGAGTTTGGTTGACCATATCGAATTTGTAAAAGGTCCGGCAGGCTTTATGCTGGCTCACGGCGACCCGAGCGGACTGTATAATGTTGTTACCAAGAAGCCTACCGGACAGAAGAAAGGCGAAGCGTCGCTCATTATGGGCAGTTATGATTTATACCGCGCAATGCTCGATTTAGACGGGCTTTTGAGCCGCGACGGGAAACTTCTTTACCGCTTAAATGTTTCCGGACAGCAGAAAGGCTCGCACCGTCCGTATGAATACAACAACAGATATGCAATAGCACCGGTTATTACATATAAGCCCGACGAGCAAACAAGTTTAACGTTTGAATATAATTTTCAAAATGCCAAAATGAGCGATTTGGGTTCGTATTATGTGTTCTCAACGGAGGGATTTGCCAAGTTGCCCGTTGATTTTACGCTTTTATCGCCAGGCTTGCCGCCAACGATAATAAACGACCACAATCTGTATCTCAACTTTCAGCATCAACTCAGTCCGCAATGGAAAGTCAGCGCTCAATTGGCATACTTCAATTACACACAGGAAGCCTCTACGATTTGGCCTAACGTTGTAAATCCTGACGGAACGATGATACGAAACATCGGAAACTGGGATGCGGAAAGTGAAATGAAGATGGGGCAGGCATTCGTAAACGGCGATTTTACGACCGGCAGCATACATCACCGCATACTTGCCGGCATTGATATTGCCAACAAAGAATATTACGCCGACTGGGGACAGGCGCACGAACTCGACACTGTGAACGGCGGAGAATTTGACGTGCATAATCCCAACTATGGCGTTCCGGCAAACGGCTATCCCAATTTCGACCATAGCACGCCCATTGAACAGCGGGCGGAGGCTGTCGGTGGATATATAGCCCAGACATACAGCAGTGTTTATGTTCAGGACGAACTCGTATTTTTAGACAACAAACTGCGACTGACGCTTGCGGGGCGCTATTCGAGGGTCAAACAAAGTTCGATGGGGAGCGTCATTCCCGAGACCAAGCATTTCTCGCCCCGTGCCGGAATTAGTTATTCATTCGACAAAAACACTTCCATTTATGCGCTTTATGACCAGGCATTCACGCCTCAAACGGGCGCTCTGTCGAACGGCAAATCCGTGCAGCCCATAACGGGCAATAATATTGAAGCCGGATTGAAACGCGACTGGGCAAACGGGCAGTGGAACACAACGCTCGCCGTCTATCGCATACTGAAAAATCACGAGTTGTTAACCGACCCCAACAGTCCGCCGACATCGGGACTCAGTATTGAAATGGGGCAAAAACGCTCACAGGGCATTGAGTTCGACCTTCGCGGGAGGATTGCAAACGGGTTTAACCTCATCGCCAATTATGCGTTCACGGATTCGAGAGTGTCGAAAGTTGCAGACGGCGTTACCGATTACAAAGTCGGCGACCACGTGCCGTCTTACGTGCGTCATACGGCAAATTTTTGGCTCAACTATCGCATACAAAGCGGATTGTTACAGGGTTTCGGATTTATGGCGGGATGTTCCTACCTTTCCGGAAGATACACTTGGTGGGACGCCTCGCCCGACCCGTTGCAGACTTTACCCGACTATTTCAAAGTTGACGCCGGATTGTATTGGGAAAAAGACCGTTTTTCCATAACCGCCAATGTATTTAACGTTCTCAACGAGTACCTGTACAACGGCTCGTATTATCTATGGAATGCCGCCTATTACTGGCAGTCAGACCCTCCGCGCAACGGACGCATAAGCCTGTCATATAAGTTTTGAAGCGTTTCGGGTATGAAAATGCGAATCATCGTGCGAACAGTACACAAATGGATTGGATGGCTTTCCGGGATTTTGGTAATCTTTCTCGGTATTACAGGCTGCCTGCTTGTTTTTGAATCGGAAATACGAGATTTTGTCGAGCCGTTCCAATTCATTGAAAAGTCGGACAAACCGTTTTTGCCCCCTTCCGTATTGCTTGATGCCGCCGAAAAATGTATGAACGGCAAAAAAGCGCAGGCGATTGAATACAGAGGCAACCGGCGGTCTGGCGTTGTGTCGTTCTACGATGAAGCGAGTTATCATCTCTCATCTCTCATATCTCAATCCTTTTACCGGCGAAGCGCTTAAAACCAAAGATATGAGCCGCGATTTCTTTCGTATAGTTTTAGTCGGACATTATTGTTTGTGGTTGCCTTTAAACATAGGTAAACCTGTTGTCGCCTGTGGAACGCTTGTTTTTGCATTCGTAATGCTTATGGGTTTGGTTTTGTGGCTTTATCGGGCAAGAAAACGTCTTGCGGTTAATTGGACGGCGAAATGGCGACGCAAAATTTATGACCTTCATAATGTGTTTGGATTTTATGCCGCGCTGATTATTTTCACGCTCGCAGTTACGGGTTTAATAATGGGATTCCAGTGGTTTGCAGACGCCGTCTATTGGATAAGTTCGGGAGGAAAATCAATGCCGGTGCAGACTGTTCCGGTTTCCGATACGGTGAATATTTCGCAGCCTTTGCTACCAATTGACCATCTGATGCAACGCTATTTGACGAACGAACCCTCCGGAAAAAGCATCATTTTATACCTGCCGCAAACTGCCGGTGCGCCATTCAGACTGTGCGTCAATAATCGCGCCGGCACATACTACAAAACAGATTATCATTTTTTTGACAGGTTCACATTGGAAGAATTGACTGCCGAAGGAATATATTCGGGCAAATACGACGATATGTCTGTTGCCAACAAGATTATGCGTATGAATTACGATATTCACGTAGGTGCAATCGGCGGACTGCCGGGAAAAATTCTCGCTTTTTTTGGCAGTCTGATTGCGGCATCACTACCCGTTACGGGCTTTATAACAACATTAAGTAAACGTAAGAGAAAAAAACTATGACCGAACTGATTTATAAACTCCTTTACGTCGCGCTGATTGTGGCGATGAATTTTATACGGACGTATTTTAAGCGGCGGTATAAACGCCTGCATCGTAAGGACGCCGAGATTGCGCCGCGTCGCGAGAAACTGCTGACGCAGATGATGTTCTGCGCGATGGCTTTGCCCGGGATGCTCTGGATTTTTACCACTTGGCTTGGTTTCGGACAGTTTGCGTTGCCTGACTGGGTGCGGCTTGCAGGTTTCGCAGTTGGAGTCTGGGCGATGTGGTGGTTCTACGTTATACACCGCACGTTGGGCGACAATTGGAGTCCGGTGCTCGAAACCCGCCGCGAGCATACGCTGGTCGTAACAGGTCCGTACCGCTACGTCCGCCATCCGATGTACACCGATATGCTCCTCTGGGCTGTGTCGTTTTCCCTGCTGACAGCCAACTGGTTTTATGCATCAACGCTTGCCGTCGGTCTTGCCATACTGCTGTCCATCCGCATCCCCGACGAAGAACGCCTGATGGCAGCCCGTTTCGGCGACGAATACCGCAACTATATGCGGCAAACCAAGAGATTGATACCTTTAATATTATGAGGTACTGCATAACAGGCGACATGTCAGCGGCTCACAGGGGGCTTTTGCTGCACGGTATGGCGTTCAGCGGAGAGGCTATGAGGGCGCTTTTCGACGGTCTGTTCGGCGACGGCTGGATGCTGGTTTTCCCGACTTTCGACGGGCATCATCGGGCGGACAAAACGGAGTTTTCGACCATCGGAGAACAAGCCATGCAGGTTATTCAATACCTTAAAGAGCAGGATATTACAGACCTTGATTTCATTATGGGGACATCGCTCGGCGCACAGGTAGCGATGCGCATTATGCAGTCTAAACGACTGAATGTGAAGCGATACTTCTTCGATGGGCTGCCGTTTACCGATGGCAGCCTGCGGGACGCCCTCCTGCGGCAGACGATGAAACGGCTGATTCCTTTTGTGTTACGACATTCATTCTTTGACCGCTTCATCAGCCGTAAGTTCGGGCAGTTGGCGCCTCATATCAAAAATTTTGCACGCTTTGCCACCCAACGCGATTACGACAATATAGTTTCGGAATGTTTCGCATTTGAGCCGCCAGACGCACAAGCATTTGCAAATGAGAATGTTACATTCATATATGGTAGCCGCGAGGATGCTTACCGGCGGTTTCGGCGGATAATGAGCGCCCGCGATGATTTCAATGTCCAAATCAAGCCCGGCTACGGGCATTGCCGGTATTTCTGCGAAAGGACTAACGAATATGTTAAATTGCTAATATGAAATATTTTGAACAGACTATCAGTTCGGGTGGAATCGACATTGTGCTGTCGGTTTGGGAAGCCTCAGATGCTAAGGCGGTAATTGTGTTTGTGCCTGCTACTATGGTGCATCCGCTGTTTTATAAGCCTTTGTTACAGGGTTTTGCGGAGCGGGGCATTACGGTCGTCGGCGTTCATCCCGTCGGGCATGGCAAGAGTTCGCGCGAGCATAAACGCTTTACAATAAGCGATATAATAGAAAACGCCCGCGATGCCGTAAGTTTTGCGCTCACAAGATACGACGGTTTGCCTGTTGTGGCTATGGGTTCAAGTCAGGGCGGCATAGTGGCGTCGGCATTAGCGGCTGAGGACGAGCGGCTTGCAGCTGCCTTTTGCCACAACGTGATGCTGACCGAACTGCCTGATTCTATCCGTATTACGCGCTTCCCTGCATTTTTAAGGCACGTTTATAAGCCGTTGAAAAGCATTTTTCGTTGTTTTGTTCGCCTGTTGCCCGACTTGCAGTTACCGCTCGGCTTTTATCTTGAACGCAAACGTATCAGCGCCGACCCTACTGTGTGGGAAGCCGTTGATAATGACCCGCTTTGCCTGAAAACATACTCGCTTCATTTCCTCGCAAGCCTCTTTACAACCCGCTTCAAAGGACTGACAGACGGTAGCATCCGTTGTCCGTTATACATCATTTCCGATAATGGCGACAGATTATTCTCAAAAGAATATACAACACAGATATTCAATATGTTACAAGCGCCATGCAAAGAAATGCTAACCTTCAACTTCAACGACCACATGTTGCTTTTTACTCATCCGCAGGATGTTTGCGAACGACTTGCAGCCAAAATCCACGAAAATTAAAATATTTTTACAGCAAAAACGAAATCAAGTAATATTTTTTCGTACCTTTGACATCGTAAATTGGATAAAACCGATTTTTTTACAACAAACGAGATAGATAATTATTTGAAAACAAGCAAAATGCAAACATTATGGCAAGACCGATAAAAGAGACGCCGGTAGTGTACGGAAAGGACGCTATCCGCATTTTGAAGGAAATCGAGAACCCCGAACCGCTCCCGCGCGAGAGGGTCGAGGAAATAAGACGGGACTATGAACAGTTCCGGCAGAACCCTCATGTAATCCGAGTTGAATATCGTAATTGATGAATACACAGGAGTTTACATTAGGGCGATTAACCTCTGACTTAACGTTGCCCGCTTTCGACTGCGGCGACGCTGATTTGAACAGCTTTCTGGCTAACGACGCGGCAGCTTACCAGCGCGAGCGGTTTACCGTAACGCATCTGCTGTATTGTAAAGCGGACGATGACAATCTGCTACTTGCGGGCTATTTCTGCCTGCTGACCGACAAGTTGGTGTTCGACCCTTCGGACGAGGAACAGCGTAAGCAGTGGAAGGTGTTCAACAAACTGAACCGCATCCACTTCAACAAGCATCGCAAGATGTATCCGTCCATCAAGATTGGTCGTCTGGCGATTGACCTTGCGTTTGCCGGAAAAGGTCTTGGGCGCTATCTGATGAACCGTATCATCAATATCGTTCTAAGTATTGAGGACATCGGCTGCCGTTTCATCACGGTTGACGCCTACAAGAATGCTTTTGATTTCTATCTCAAAAACGACTTCCGGTTCCTGTCGGACGAGGACGCTGACGACGAGACGCGGGTTATGTATTTCGACATCAAGCGTTTCGCCGCATAATTGCTTATAAAATGGTGATTATCAATAAATAGAAACTGAATAACTGATTATATATGATATAAAAGAAGATATAAAGGAAAAATTGAATTAAAAGACATATTGGAAAGCGTTATCGCTAAAATTCTGGTGTTTCGAAATCTCGACAGTTTCAAAACAAACCAAGAGTAAGGCAAGACGCTCACGCTTTCGGCGTGGGCTTTACTCATTATTTGGTTTGTTAGGTAGTCGAGAACCTCGAAGCACGGATATTAAGAGTTTTGTCCGCGCTTTTTTTATGCCAATCTATAAGAGATAATTTACTTATTTACAATAAAATTCAAAAACAAGAACCTATGAAAAAAGAAGATTTTTTGAGGAAAGTGGCAATTACAGTAGCCGTCCTCGCAGCAGTAGCGACAATGACCGCCTGCAACAGTGGCGGCAATAAACAGCAAAAGGCAGAAACGCCCGAAACAACCAAACAGGCAGCGCCCGCAAAACAAGGCAAACTGTTCGACATCACTGACGGACAAATCACTGCCTATAAAATTCAAGGCGCCAGACAAGTAGCGCTATCGGGCGACGAGCGTACTAAAATGCTTGCCGCAATTCCCGCCGCGACGAAAAAAGGCGTCGGCGAACTGAAACAGGGCTTTAATACCGTTCAGGAAAACTTGGCTACCGGCGTGGGCTATATTATCAGTTTTCAGTTCAAAGTATCCGGCTAAGCCGAGTACGCCATGCTCACAGATTATTACAAATCGCTTGGCGGCCCTGTTGCGAGCGAATCCGACATCCAACTCAAAATCAATTACGATTGGGGGCGTCTTACCGATTGCCTGTATCAGGAATTTGACGATAACAGGACGATATTAGTCTCATTCACAACGAAGTAATGCCGTAAATGTCGGCATTTGCTGTTGGTATCGCCCACCGCAGGGGTTCAAACGTGTTTTGGACCCCTGCGGAGGCGTGCCTTGTCGCTTTTTTGCGCCTGAAAGTCAGTTTTTCAAAAAAAAATCGTGTCTTCTACGTCGGGCAGACATTTGACTCCCGCTATTTTATACAAGGTGTTTTCACTTCGTGCCGAAAACTTGGAAAGTTTTTCTATCTTTGCAATCCGAAACTTACGTTTAAAATCGGCTATGCAGAAGAAGATAAGGCAGTTGAGTTATCAACAGGACATCAAGGGCGAGTTGGGAAGCGTCATCAAATCAATTGACGACGAGCTTATGCTGTTTGAGAACGTACCGACGCCGTCGGAACTGGTTCGTTCGATAAAATGGGATATTTCGCATCCCGTGAAAACGGACGTAACGATGATGCTGACCTGTACGGGCGGTTTGTCGCGCGGCAAAATCAACCTGAAATCGTACGAGACGAAAGCGCCCTGTATCATCATCATCCTGCCGGGGCAAATCCTTGAATGTGAGTACATCAGCGACGATTTCACCTACCGGCTTATCGCGATGTCGAAGCGCTTTACCGAGATCCTGTTTATGAATATCAGCGACAAGCTGCCGGTGCTGCTCTCGGTCAATGCAAATCAGCATATTACGTTGGACGACAGCGATTTGGAGATGTTCAACATCTATTACGAAGCGCTGAAAAATATCGTTGCGATGCGCGACAACCAGCACCGGCTCGAAATAGCTAAACACCTGACGCTGGCGCTGTTTTATCACAGCGACTCGAAGTTGCACCACATACAGGAAAAGCCCGCCTCGCCCCGCGCCCTGCTGGTAAAGCAGTTCCTCACGCTGGTCGAGAATCATTACCGCGAGCAGCGACAAGCCGGTTTCTACGCCGACAAGCTCTGCCTGACGCCCAAATACCTGTCGCAAATCATCAAATTCAATACCGGCAAGTCGGTAAACGAGTGGATAGAGGCGTACATTATGCTCGAAGCCAAAGCCTTGCTCAACTCGACCGATATGACCGTCCAGCAAATCGCCGATGAATTGCATTTTCCCTCCCAGTCGTTCTTCGGCAAATATTTCAAGCGCTTGGAAGGCGTCAGTCCGAAGCAATATCGGCAGCAATGAGCGGAATATGATTTATTTTCCGTAACTTTGCCAAGAAAATTATCATAATTTGGATACGACAAAAAACAAGGTGCGATTGTTTGAACAGCAGCAGGTTCGCGCCGTCTGGGACGAAAAAAATGAGAAATGGTGGTTTTCGGTTCCGAGCAAAAAGGCAGAGCCGTTTAAGCAGTGGCTGGCGCGTGTAGGCAGCGAACGGATAGATGAATCGCTCGACCCCGAACTGTAGATTGACTGCGCCATTCAGAATTATAGCCGTCTCGGTTATAGCGAAGACTGTATAAATCAGCGTATTAAAACTATCGAAGTGCGTAAGGCGCTGACCGACGAATGGGACAAGGCAGGTGTGAAACAGGGGCAGGAATACGCTTTTCTGACCGACCTGATGTATAAAACGTGGTCAGGGATGAACACGCGGCAGTACAAGAATTTCAAAGAATTGAAAAAAGAATCGGCACGAAAAAGCAGCCAACACTTTTTCTTGAAGTTTCCCAAAAATAACGAAAAAGTTTCACAAGTGATAAACTTTAAAAATCAAGGATGAATATTATGCAGACAAACAATCATCAAACAGTTGATTACGGCGCCGTATTGGATGCCAAATTTGGCGCCGTAGGGACTGAGTCGAGAAAAGCAGCGGAAGAAAAGGCTATGGCTTTTTATACTTATTTATCATTGAAATATTATCACAGTTGGTTTGTGGATGTTTAAAGCGCTACGGCAATCAGTTCCTGACCTAAGCGGTGCATGGCGGCTTCGATTTTTTTGACTTGAGCGCGACGAGGCTTGCTGATACCTTTTGCATAGCGCTGTAGTTGACGCTGGTTTATGCCTGTCAGACGTTCCATGGCGGCGTTAGTGAAAATGCCGTTATATTTCCAGAGAAAACTCTCTGTATCAAACTTATATGACAACTCAAAGTCGCCTTGAAACGGCTTTGGTATCTCATCGTTTGCCTCGCGGAGGCAATCTAAATGAAAATCTATGGCTTCCTGCATTTGCTGTTTCAGTTCTTCAAAGGTCTTACCCGTTGCTACTGCTATGCCGTCGCCTATGTTTACGGAAGCGGAGTAATTGTTGTCCGTCATTCCAACGTTTACTGTAATTTTATTGTCCATATCTTACTGTTTTATAATAGTTCCGCCTGAATTAAGATGCTATTTGCCGTACTTGGAGCCAAATCGTCGCTCGGCTTTCAGGGAATTGTTACTTTCCCTTTCTTAACGGCATGTACGAAATGCCGATGGTCGCCCCGTGTCTTTTTAAGATACCAACCGTCGGCTTCGATGCGCCGAATCATTTCACTCACTTTCCAGACTTTCATTGTTGTAATTTTGAGCGCAAAGATAGTTGTATTTTTACAATCATACAAATTTTGGGGGATTTTTTTTACTGATAAAAAGCAAAAATGGCGGCTACCTACTCTCCCACTTGCGCAGTATCATCGGCGCACGCGAGGCTTAACTTCTCTGTTCGGAATGGGAAGAGGTGGAACCCTCAAATGTCACCCAATCAACCGCTCTTATACCTTTACACTCTGCGACCAGTTACCAATCGGTCTGAGGTTCACACGTTGGAAGACTCCGTTACTGTTTTGGAGGCGACCGCCCCAGTAAAATCACACGCTATACTCTGTCCACTAATCCCTTATTATATATGGTATGAATTTTTTTCTCTGAAATAATACAATAATTCAAAAATAATGCTTACCTTTGCAGTCGATTTTATAACAAGCAGATTATGATGACAAAGGAAGAAAAGATTGCTTACTGGGCTGACCTTTCCGACTACGACTTGGAAACAGCCAAGGCC
>JAISUX010000071.1 GCA_031271805.1 Tannerella sp. | reverse complement strand
TGTCTTCAGCCAGTGTGACGTTGAACGTTGACTGGCTGTCGACCTTGATTTCCTGCGTCCGATATCCGATAAAAGATATTTGCAGGATTGCATCATTAGCTACGGTAAGAGTGAAGTTGCCGTCGGCGTCGGTTGTGGTGCCGTTGATTACGCCTTTCTCAATAATGTTTGCGCCTGCAAGAGGTTCGCCCGTAACATCTTTGACGATGCCGGTTACCGTCGTCTTGCGCGCCTGTTGGGGTTCTGCGGCAACACTTAGGGTGTCGCCTGAGGTCTTCGACAGCACAATGTACTTGTTCTGAAATTCATAACGCAAATCCATGGTTTCGGGAAATGCTTCGGCCAATATGTCGCTAAGTTTGCCGTTGATGGTTTTCAAACGGATTACCCGCTCCAAATTGACATCATTGTTACGAAACAGAAACAGGAAATCGCTTTGTTTTTCGATAGCCTGAATCAGCTGCCGCACACTAACGCTACTCTCGCTTAACGTTATATAAACGTCGTGAGCGTTAAGATTCTCCGCATTCATTTGTAATGTGCAGAGTAGCAGTAAAAAACACTGCATTTTCATAAATTTAAAAATTTTCTTCATAATCTATTTTGTTATAGTGAATAGGTTGTTTTCTTCGTCTTTAATAAAACCGAATTTGTGGATACGCTGCATCAGCCGCATGATTTCGTTAATACTTTCGCGCTGACGGAACTTGACGGTATATTTCCATTTTCGGATGATGTCATCGTTGAATGTAATATCGACGTCGTAGTAAAGTTCTAACTTTTCGGCTATTGATTCGAAAGGTTCGTTAGTGAAACTGTAGATGCCGTCTTTCCAGAGGAAATAGTCGGGATGTGTGATAGCGGTGACGCGGATTCCGTCGCCGGATACTGTGGCTTGCTGATTGGGGCGGAGGATGATCTCGCTCTCATTGTTGAGGCTCCTTACCGAAACTTTCCCTTGCAGCAGGCTGACTACGGCATCCGATTCATCTTCATAAGCGCGGACATTGAACGTAGTGCCGAGCGCCTTCACCTCAACGCCTTTCAAAAAAACCGTCAGAGGACGATTTTCGTCGGGGGCGACTTCAATATATGCCTCACCGTCAATGTTTATCCGTCTTTCCCGCCTGTCGAAAGCGAGCGGATAACGTATGGTTGACTGGGCGTTGAGCCAGACCATTGTGCCATCCTGAAGCATAAAACTAATCCTCTGACCGGCAGGGACATTAAGTTCCTGCATATCATCGGCGCTAACCCTTACAAGGTTCAAAACTCTTTCAGGATAGAAATCCGCAACAAACCATGTCAGAGCCGCCGCCGCTGCCGCCACCGCCGCATAACGCAAAACGGCAGAGCGGAGCCTGCGCATATTATTATATTTACGTACGCGTAGGAAGCGTTTATATTCCGCGAGCGCTGTTTCGGCATCGCCCTTCTGCTGCGCTAATTCAAACAATGCCAACATATTATGCTGACGGATAAGTTCCTTTCGCAACTCCTTATCCGTTTCAGCTTCGCGCAGCAGTTCAAGCCTTTCTTCCCGCTTCAGGCCGCCATGAAAATATTTATATATTCTGTCTTCCATTTTCTTCTCGATAAGCGATAGAGTGATACCCTATCACTTGTTATATCGTTTGACCCCGAAAAATCCGCCAAAAGATTTTTGTTAAAAAAATCAAAGGCATACCAAAAACAGCAGCAACGGCAGGTAATCCTTAAGTTCCTGTTTCAGCTTCTTCCAGGCTATTTCCATCTGTGTTTCAACGGTATTGATTGAGATATTCAGTTCCGCAGCTATATCACGCTGCTTTTTCTTTTCTATTTTATTTTTGATAAATATCTCCCTGCACTTTTCGGGCAGGGCATCTATAGCGCGCCTTAGGACGTCTTCTATTGTCTCGCCCGAAGCCGAAATTTGGTCGTCGAGCGCCTCCAATGAATCGAACTTTATCTTCTGCTCCAGCAGAAATTCTTCCTGCACGGCATTGTGCACTTCTTTCACAACGAGTTGATGACGCAGATATTCAATGCTTTTATTTTTTATGATGTTAAAAATCAGCGACAGAAGATGCTGTCTGTCGTAAAAATAGATGGTTTTGTGTTCCCAGATTTCGGCAAAAGTATCCTGCACAATGTTTTCGGCATCCTCCATTCTGTAAACATACCTGCGTGCGAAGCGCACCATACCGGGATAGTACGAGAGGTATATTTTCTCGAAATTATCCTTAAATTCATGCTCCCTGTTGTCCTGCGTCGCCATATCGCTATCTATATTACATCGTCCGTCCATAGTATTTTTGTCGCAAAGATACGCTTTTCTTCTAAAAAACAAAAATAATTAATAAAAAACGCTTGTGAAATCGAGGAAAAATTTTTCTAATTAAAATATTCTTCATATCTTTGCGGCCACAAAAACAAAAACATGCGGAAGTAGCTCAGTTGGTAGAGCATAACCTTGCCAAGGTTAGGGTCGCGGATTCGAGTTCCGTCTTCCGCTCACAGAGACAGAGGTTTAAGAACATTTCCGCTCGAATGGTGGAATGGTAGACACGAAGGACTTAAAATCCTTTGGCCATCGCGGCTGTGGGGGTTCAAGTCCCCCTTCGAGTACAAAATGTGACGCCAACTTGCTTTAAGCGAGTTGGCGTTGTTGCGCTAAAAATAGAAAAATTATTATCTTTGTATCTTTAAAATAATAAATGATGCTTATGAAATTTTTAGGTCTTATACTTGTACCGGTTATTTGCGCGGTCGCGGCTTTGAATGGGGGAGGATATCTGCCGCACGTGGGGGTTCCTGTGACGTGCATTTTGCTTGTCGCTTTCCTGTGCGGCAGGGAGGTCAGGCGGACGAACTGGATGCTGATTGCGGCTTTGCTGTTTTCGATTGCGGGCGACTGGATGCTGAAACATCGCGGGGGCGACGAGATGCGTTTCATTTACGGGATAGCGCTGTTTTTCATCGCTCATGTCGGTTACCTCGCGTTTTGTCTGCGTAACGGCAGGATTAAATGGCTATGGCTGACGGCCTTGCTCGTCGGCTACGGCTTGTTTTTCGCGCTGATGTTGGTTCCGGCTATCCGCGGAATGGAAATGCGGATAGCCGTGTTGCTTTATATGTTGATTTCGTGCTTCTCGTTAGCGGCTGCGCCGGGACTGAGATTCTCGCCGGCGGCACGATGGCTTTTTACGGCCGGGATAGCATGTATTGTTTTCTCCGATACGCTGATTGCCCTTTATGAATTTCCGGGCAAGGCGCAATGGTTGTATGCTCACCTTATGATGCCGACCTATTATGCCGCGCATATACTTGTTACCGCGGCGGTTTTAGCTGTCAAAAGCGAGTAATTTGTACGGTGTCGGTTTAATAGGATTTTATTTTTCTATCATCTTCGACAGAATGCCTTTACCGGTAATTGTTATCCATCCGAAGATAAGGCCGATGAAGCCATAAACGATTTCGACTAAAGCAGCCGTACCGAACGTGGCATCGGGCACGTAAGTCATTATCCCGAAGTAGCAACCTGAGGCCACGAACATGGCCGGAATAAGATCTATCCATGGCACCTTTTCAAGATAGAGCACAACAAACACAACGATGAACACAGCTATCGGCACCGCAAAGAACGGCGTGCAGGCGAACAGCCCGGCGATAAGGATTATCCCTATCGAAAAGGTGATGCCAACAACGTAACCTATCGCCGCGCGTATTCCACCCTTTCCGGTGCATCCCGAAAAGAAATAAACCGCCCACGCAACGAACGCGATGTATGTAAAACCCTTGACCGAACCTATCGGCATGTAGCCTTTAATTAATTGGTCGATACAAACAATGATGAACGCAAGTAATGCCGTCCATGCCGAACCTACTGCAAAAATTAATTTTTTCATGTTTAATAATAATATATTTGGTATAAAAATTTCGTGCAAAGGTAAGAAATAAATTTTAAAACAACAAAATTATTTTATCGTGAATGTTATACTGAAATCGGCATATCCGAGAGAGTAAGAGGTCAGTCGGTAGGATTTACCGCTTACGAAGTTGATGGTTTCATAGACATTATCCCACATTCGGTACAGCGGCTGGCTGAAATCAATTGTTAGGGTCATGCGGTCGGCGCTCATCAGGTTGGTGACGTTGTAAAAGCCAAGCTCTACGTCGGTTTCACCATCGCGCAACACGACGTGAAAACTACCTGTTGACCACGACTGTTCGACAGGTTTTTTCCATTTGACCATCACTGTCGGCGGCGCCTCAACTCCTGTTTCGTAATTATAAGGCATTGTGATGATATCCTCCCTAAACGAAAGCGGCGTGTACTGCCACCAGTCAGGGTGAACGCCCTTACACGAGGCCGTAGCGCCCGGATAGGCCACGATCGTGCCATGAATATAGTCGGCGTACCATTTCTCTGAGCGGGTCTCACCGGTCAGGCCGGTATTGGCTTCCGTATAGGCGTAGGCCGACTGGTCGTCGTGCAGCACGGGCATTTCATAGCCTTCGCCGAGAGATGGAAAAAATGCTTCCAACTGATGGCACCACTCGTGCACATAGACGTTTCTATGGTATTGTTTGGTGGTTGCATCAGGGTTAAATCCGCCGTATTCCCATACCCATCCGCCTGTATGACAGAAGACCATCCATGAAGTATTCCACGACGTGATTGCCCGCCAGTTGATAGGGATACCGGTATAGTCGGCCGTATAAATGAAGCAGTCAAAATTATCTTCAGGACATAGTCTTATCCTGTCGGCCAGCGGCAGGCGGAAGCCCCAAGCCGTTTCTTCGTTGTGCTCAATAGCTGTGATGGTGTTACGAATCACGTCCGTAGTGATTTGGATATCTACCCATCCGTCGGCATTTTGCTCGACAAACTCCTCGAACCAGGCCGCTTTGGATTTTACTATCTCAATCTCTTCGGCGGTCATCGACGTTTGGTATCTTTTACCGTTAATTTCGGCGTCGATCTCCGGGCAGATAGCCCATAAAACTTTCCAGACAGTCGGTACTACTTCGGGCGTAGGCTCAGGTTTGTCCGTTACACAGGCGGAGATACACACCATGGCCGCCATAGCGACGATTAATTGTTTAAAAACTTTCTTTTTCATATATATTTCCCTTTAACAGTTGAGCAAAGGTAAGTCTTTAGAGTTTATTTTCCAAATATCCGCGTTAAAAAAACACCATCTTTTATCCGTCTTTGTGTTATGTGAAATATTTTGCCTATATTTGCATCGGTTTTAAGAAATTATTTTGACAATGAGAAAGTATATTTTTTTGATAATAATAGGATTGACGTCGTTTTCGACACTCAAAGGACAGATCGCTACGGATAATTTAAGGAGAGCTTTTGACAAAAAAGACTTTAAAACGGCAGAATCTATTCTTAAAGATTGGGAAAGTCGCGATGCCGAAAATCCGGAATTATATGTGGCATACTTCAATTTTTACACTTTAAAAAGCCTCGAAAAGGATTCGACAAAGTATGATAAACAGTATGCACATAAGGCTTTGGATTATATTTCCAAGGGCATAGAACATTATCCGACGCGCTTTGATATGCGTCTTGCGAAGTTGTACATGTACTCCCAGCTCAAGTATTATCAACCTTTGACCACAGAGGTCATAAAATTGATAGAGTACTCAAAACAGATCGACAACAATTGGAAACGCGAGGATTTCCGCTTATTGGACAATCCCGACAAGATATTGTCAGGTTCCGTTCTCGATTTTCAGGAAACGCTTTTTGCGACCGGCGACACTTCGTTGTATAAAAACGTCATCCGGATATCGGACGTGATGATAAAGTATTATCCTGATAATGTGCAGAGTTACTTGACTAAATCGACTGTTTATGTGACTCAAAAGGCGTATGACAAATCGCTTGAAGTGTTGCTCAAGGCCAAGTCAATAGAGCCGAGCAATGCGGTTCTTCTTTATAATATTGCGGAGGTTTATAAACTCTTGAATGACAAGGACAACGCAAAGCGTTATTTTGAATTGACCGTCCGCCATGCTACGGACAAGCAAAAACAGCTGCGCGAAGAAGCCCGTAAGCAGGCTAATTTAATAAAGTAGTCATCTATGCTGAATCAAAATATCCCTACCGAACTCGGCACCGAGCGGATAGGAAAACTGCTCGGTCAGTACGCGATACCGGCTATCGTGGCTATGATTGCGGCATCGCTTTACAACCTCGTTGATAGCATTTTTATAGGTCATGGCGTCGGCGCTCTCGCTATTTCGGGCTTGTCGATCACATTCCCGTTTATGAACATAGCGGCGGCTTTCGGCTCCCTTGTCGGAGTAGGCGCAGGGACGCTTATCTCGGTGAGGCTCGGACAAAAAGACTATGCTACGGCGCAGAGCATACTCGGCAATGTCGTCGTACTGAATGTCTTTATCGGACTGGTTTTCACGATCATCTCACTCATCTTTATCGACCCTATCCTGTATTTCTTCGGCGCAAGCGAGAACACTATCGGTTATGCCCGCGACTATATGGTCATAATCCTGCTTGGCAACGTCGTCACACATCTTTACTTCGGCCTGAATAATGTACTGCGTGCTGCAGGGCATCCCCGCAAGGCTATGATGTTGACTATCAATACGGTAATACTCAATACCGTGCTCGACCCTATTTTTATTTTCGGCTTCAAATGGGGCATTCAGGGAGCGGCAATAGCGACCGTCATAGCGCAAATCGTCTCGTTGGTGTGGCAAAACAGCATGTTCCGTGATAAGCGCGAACTGCTGCATTTTACCAAAGGCATATATAAACCCAACATGCGTATCATCCGCGACATGTTATCCATCGGCCTGTCTCCTTTCCTGATGAATGTCGCCTCGTGCATAATAGTTATGCTGATCAACAACGGTTTGAAGCGTTACAGCGGCGACTTGGCCATTGGCGCGTTCGGGATAATCAATCGCCTCTCGTTCATGTTCTTATTGATAGTTATGGGTTTGAACCAGGGAATGCAACCGATTGCCGGTTACAACTATGGCGCTCGACTTTATGATAGGGTAGAGGAGGTGCTGAAGAAAACAATTTTTGTCGCAACCATAATTACTACCTCAGCTTTCGTTATCGGCGAGTTCTTCCCCGAATTAGCGTCGCGAGCGTTTACAAGCGACGAGGAACTTATCGCGCTTTCGGTTTACGGCATGCGAATCAATGTCATGTTATTCCCTCTGATAGGCGCACAAATCGTCATTGCCAACTTCTTCCAGAGCATCGACATGTCGGGCAAGGCGATTTTCTTATCTTTGATAAGGCAGGTCATAGTACTCATCCCGTGCTTGATTATCCTGCCCAAATTTTACGGGGTGACGGGTGTCTGGGTGTCAATGCCGGTCTCCGACTTGGCGGCATGTATCGTCTCGACCGTAATGATTATTCATCAGTTCAGGAAATTCAAAAAAGAAACGATATGATTGTAACTATAGGAAGACAATTAGGCAGCGGAGGCAGTGTGATAGGCAAATGCCTCGCCGAAACAATGGATTTAGCCTACTACGACAAGGAAATCCTTGAGATAACAGCCCGTGAAAGCGGCTTGAGTCAGAAACTCTTTGAAAAGGCGGATGAGAGGACGCAGAAAGGTATTCCTACGGGATTCCTGGGAATGCGTTTCCCGTTTGCGGGCGAAGGAGGTCCTTCCCTCGGCCTGTCGAACGAGATGCTGTTCAGGATACAAAGCGATGTCATCCGCAGCCTCGCCGACCGCAGGCCGAGCATTTTCATAGGACGGTGCGCCGACTATATCCTGCGCGAACGCACCGACCTCATGAGCGTTTTTATTAGCGCCGACGCCGACGACCGCATCCGCCGCATAGCCGAAAAAAACAACATTTCCCCCGACAAAGCCCGCGACATGATGGAAAGCATCGACAAAAAACGCGCCGCTTTTTATAACTATTATACTAACAAGACATGGGGCATGGCTTCAAGTTACGATTTCTGCTTCAACTCATCACGCCTCGATATCGACAAGATAATATCCGTCTTGAAAGATATCATAAGTAAGAGATTCTGACTTATAGCTTGCGGATATCCTCTACTAAGGCGCGAACGTCTTCTTCGCGGGTCGCCCACGAGGTACAGAAACGGACGGCCGAACGGTCGTCGTCAAGCGGCGTCCATGTCTCGAAAGCGTATTTGAGAGACAAAACATCTATCTGCCGACGAGTTAGAATGGGAAATTGCTGATTGGTAGGCGATTGGCAGTAGAGAGGGATTTTATGAGCAGTGAGAGCGTCGCGTATCAGCATCGCCATACTAACGGCATGGCGGGATATTTCAAAGTAAAGGCCGTCGGTGAAAAGCGTCTCAAACTGTATGCCGAGCAAACGCCCCTTGGCCAGCATGCCGCCGCGCTGTTTTATGAGATAGCGGAAATCGGGCTTCAGGCGTTCGGCGGTTATGACCACCGCTTCGCCGAAAAGGGCGCCGATTTTAGTGCCGCCGATATAGAAAACGTCGCATAGTTCGGCGATGTCGGGCAGTGTAAGGTCGTTACCATCGGCCTCCAAAGCGTATCCAAGGCGAGCGCCGTCAAGGAAAAGCGGCAGTCCGAGACGACGACATACCTCGCTGAGAGATTGCAATTCGCTCAGTGAATATATCGTTCCGGTCTCGGTAGGATTAGAGATATAGACCATTCCCGGTTGAACTATGTGTTCGTGCGCCGTGTCGCTCCAATGGCGGGCATGGACGCTCTCGACCTGGACGGAAGTAATTTTGCCGTCCGTAGGAGGCAACTCAATGACCTTGTGGCCGGTCGCTTCGATAGCCCCGGTCTCATGGATGCTGATATGCCCCGTCGAAGCGGCAATGACGCCCTGGTGAGGACGAAGTATCGACGCAATGACCGTCATATTGGCCTGCGTCCCGCCAACTAAGAAATGTACGTCGGCGCTGTCACGACAACATATATCGCGTATCAATTCCCGCGCCCTCGCGCAATGCACATCCTCGCCATACCCCGGCGTCTGCTCGAAATTTGTCTCAACCAGTCGCTCAAGTATCAGAGGATGAGCGCCTTCGCCATAATCACATTCGAATCGTATCAAAATCACTCCTTTTCATGCATCATCATTCCTTCAATGACACTGCGGATTTCTTCGGGCGTCATTTTAAATTTTAAACACTCATGTGTTCCGGCCGGGTCGTCCTGCCAGGTGTTGCTGCCGTCGGGGGCGACTATCAACCGCCCTTTCACAACATCGAAATAGTCGCGGATACCTCTCACCCCGACCAATGCCGCTGTCTGATCCCAACTCATACGCCCTTCAAAGTCGCCCTGTTTCAGGCAGAGCGTGAAGACTGTCTTTGCCGGGGTTTCCGCTATTCCTGAGGCGACTAATTGTTTGCCTGTAAGGATTTTAGGCCCTATGCCTTGTGGGCCTGACGGACTGATAATGATACGGGTAGGCCACTCGTTGAAAACTTTTACCGAGGCTGTGGAATCGCAGAAAACATTAAATTCCCTCCCCGAAGGTATGTCCCCTGCCATTGAGACGAGATGGTGCACCTTCTTTTTTATCAAATCCATGCCGTTAAGCGGACTAAACTCATCAGGCGGGGTCGTCATTAAGTTAGCGAGATTAGTCAGAAAACCTACCGTCACGATCACCACCGACGTATCGGCGGCTTTCGAGAGGATTTCGCGGTAAACACGCACTGCGTCGGGCGCGTCGGCAGTCGATTTCAAATCGTGGGGATATTTGGCTGCCAAGGCCTCCGTCCATTTTTCTTTGTGCCAGTGGTCGCCCATGTTTACCCCGCCCGATTTCGGCGCTCCGATGGGAATGTCGGGACGTCCGAAATATGTGTTAATGGCGTCAATGTCAGGCGCTACCAAAGGGTCTAAATTACATGATACCGTGGCTAATATGTTCACTTCGCCGCTGTCGGCCAAGGCATGAAGTATAGTCAGAGCGCCGACATCGTCGTAGTCAGGCCCTAAATCGGTGTCGAAAATAAGTGACACCGGCTGCGGCGCAGTCTTGCAACCCTCAAAAGCAAACATAGCGCCGCACAAAATTAAAATCAAAAAAACTAATCTCCTCATAATAAACAACATAATATAATTAAAGCCCTGCAGCAATAATCACTCCTATTCCAATCAGGAACAGCAGGAACATCAGATACAGATATATATTCGTTCCTTTCGGCGCATCTTTAAATTCTTTCCATATAAAAACTCCCCAAAATGCCGAGACCAAAGTGGCGCCCTGGCCAAGCCCGTAGGATATCGCTGCGCCTGCTTTTCCGGCGGCTATCAGGTTGAAAGCATTTCCCAAACCCCAGATCAAACCGCCCAAAATACCTACCAAATGGATATTGAAACCGCCTCGGAAATATTCCTTGTAAGAAACCGGAACGCCTTCGAACGGACGCTTCATCACTAAGGTATTGAACACAAAATTGCTGACAAAGATGCCGCAGGCGAAGATGAACATCGCCGTGTATGGCGTCATCTTTCCGACCGCCGGATTAACGAAATCGTCCAAATCCATCGAAGCCGCCACAAAACGGTAGAAAAACGACATCAGTAATCCCGCTACCAACGACAGAATCAATCCTTTCGACGAAACTTTCTTCGCTTGTTTGGCTTGTTTGTTGTAGGCCACGGCATTAAGAACAATAGCTACCGTCACCAAAGCCACGCCGCCGAACAACAAAACAGGATCGCCGGCCTTCTGGCCTAAGTAATTGATAATCACCCCTAAAACCAACGCAAGTCCTATTCCTACAGGGAAGGCCACCGAAAGTCCTGCTATGGAAATTGCGGCTGCTAAGAGAATATTGGCGGCATTGAAAACGATTCCGCCAAGGAATGCACTGCCGATATTCCCCCATTCGGCCTGGCACAAATCGGGTAAGAAACTGCGTCCTGCCGACCCGAAACTGCCCAACGTGAACGCCGAAACGAGTGAAAACAACAGGATTCCGATAACATAATCCCAATAGAACAATTCATAACGCCACGACTTCCCCGCAAGTTTCTGGGTATTGCCCCACGACCCCCAGCAAAGCATGGTCACGATGCAGAATATGACTGCCAACGAATAATTATTTACAATAAACATGATATTTAAAATTTAAAAGTTTTATTCTTTATGTTTAATTTGCGCCATTTCCTCTTCGGTGAAAACGCTGTTGGCAATCGGTTCGGGTTCCCAACTGTAAACCAACCGGCTGGGAATGGGCTTTTTGACGGGGATAACGAATACATCGCCGTCGGCGCCTTTTTCAACACGTCCGCCTTCACGCGCCAAAAATTCTCGAGCGAGCTTCTCACATACATCAAGCAACCGCGGGAAATTATATGCCGTATGCGAAAATACTGTCTCATAATTAAGCTTTTCTTTGAATCGCGCAGGCAGTTGGGAGGTTCCGAGGGTAGTGAACAATATTCCGCCGGCATTCGACGGGTTGCAGTCCGAATCCTGGCCGCAGCGCGTAGAAATAACGATAGTCTTGTCCAAATCCTTGTTGCCGTAAAGAAGACCGATTAGGATATATGCGCCGTTGATTTTCACGTCGATACCTCCATTCGAGCATTTCTGGTATTCGGGGTCTTCGCGGTATTTTTTCTGGCACAACTGCCAGGTCGCTTCCCAATCATCGGGATTCGATTTGTACCATGCGACCACATCACGCACCATTTCGGCATACTGACAACCCGCCGGAATACATTCCAATCCGGCGTCAATGATTTTCAGGAGGTCGTCCTCGAAAAACGCTTCCGCATACATGCCGCCGATAAATTGCCCGGCATACATCCCGTCGCTGTAATTCATAAGCCTACCGAACTTCTCACCCAAAGCGATGGCTACGGAAGGCATTCCAGGAGCAATCAGCCCCGAATAATCGGCCTCAATCTGATAGTCAATGTCGTTAGGGCATTTCGTGAATTTCGGATTGCTGCAATCGGGAGGCGCGATTCCGGAACGAAGATTCTTGCGCCCGGCAGCATTGGCGCACCACAGGTTATATTCACTGTTGGCAAAATCAATCCCCGCCTGACGGATTGAAACGTCGATCCCGTATTGTTCCATGGAACGTAAAAACGTCATCTCCACATAGATATCGTCCTGATTAAAAGCGTCGTTAATCATTTCGGGCGTCCACTTCGGCATCTTATCTTCGGGAATGACCGTATCGCGCCAGCGAAATTCCGTCGGGCCACCCCAACTGACGCCCGCAATCTGACCCAACCAACCGGCCTCTAACTTGTCGCGGTATTCTTTTACCGATATCTTACGATACTCGACCTTATCCGTGCTGCAACTTGCAACAAAAGCAACTAAAACTATAAACAATGTGTTCCTTATCATATATGTAAAAATTAAATTATTCAACTAATATCCCTGCGGAAAGGAATCGAAGCCTGCGCCCCCATCCGCGTCACCGTAATGGCGCAGGCTTTGCAGGCAAGTTTGACGGCTTCGACGATTGTCATCCCCTCGGAAAGCCCTACGCAAAGTGTCCCGCAAAAGGTGTCGCCTGCCGCCGTGGTGTCCACCGCCTTGACTTTTTGGGCTTTAATTTCATGATACTCACCGTTTTCCCTGATAAGGGCGCCCTTTGACCCTAACGTGATAATAACCGTTTTCACGCCCTTTTCGTGGAGGCTGTCGGCGGCCTTTCTTGCCGACGCGCTGTCGCGCACGTGAATGCCGGTCAACAGCTCAGCCTCGTTTTTGTTAGGGGTGATGATGTCGATGCTCTTTAACAAATTCGTCGAAAGGCTTCGCGCCGGAGCAGGATTCAACACCACTTTTACACCCTTTTCAAACGCGATTTTGACGGCATACTCGACAGTCTCGATCGGTATCTCTAACTGAATCAGCATGATGTCGGCGCTTTCGATTTCTTTCTTCGCTTTCTCTATGTCTTTGACACTCAACGTGCCGTTCGCGCCGGGAGCCACGAGGATACAGTTTTCGCCCTGGTCGTCAACCGAAATCAACGCCACACCCGAAGGATTCTCGGTGTCGGAAAAAATATATTCCGTCCCGATACCTTCCGACTTGTATAACTCTACAGATTGACGCCCGAACAAGTCATTGCCCGTTTTGGCGATAAAGGAAACGGCGCCGCCCATGCGGGTTGCCGCAACAGCCTGATTGGCGCCTTTACCGCCGGGAGTCATCATAAACTGCTTGCCTATGATGGTCTCGCCGGGGGCAGGAAGCCTGTCCGCCTTGATTACCATGTCCGTATTAGAACTACCGATTACTACAATTTTGCTCATAATCTGCCTCAATATTAAAAACTTATTTCATGAATTTCGATACAAAAATATGTTTTTTATTGATATATGATTTACAAAAATATTGCCGTTTTAATAATTTAAAATTACAATATTAAATAGTTATATCACTGTAAAACAGATGATTATATATTAAAATTTAAACTAAAATAATAATTACAAATATATTTTTTGCTTAAAAAAAAGATATAACTTTGCCGAATAGGGATTTTTTTGCTTAATTTTGCGACCGGATCAAAAATTTTATTGATATGACACAGGCAGATTCCCTTATATTATTGGTACATTCGCTCTCGAAGAACGAAAAAAGGATATTTCGAATGGGCAGGAAAGACGCCGACTATGTCGCGCTGTTTGATATAATCAGGAAAGCGGGCATGGTTTCGGCTCATGAACTGAGGTCGCTGTTCGAGAAAAAGCGCAAGGATGCGAATTTCAATGTAACAGTCACTTACCTGTATAAAACGCTGCTCGACGTCTTGTTGTCACTACGTGAGAATCAGGACAGCTATTATGGTCTGTTCAACAAAATTATGAAAGCGAGGATTTTGTTCGAGAAATCGCTGTTCGCCGATTCGCTCGAATTGCTCGGCAAGATCAAGGATGAAGCGGCTCGCCACGAAAATCATATCGCCCTGCTTTATGCCTCGCGTATTGAGCTGGAATACCTCTTGTTCCTGAATTTCCCCGATATTTCCGAAGTGGATCTGGCCAATCGACACTTCCGAATCAGCGGTTTGCTGAATAATATTCGTAAAATCGATGAGCACTCGTTGCTATACGAGACGCTGAAACACAGGACTATATACAAAGGAAACGTCCGCTCGAAAAAGCAGAAAGAATCGCATAACGACTTGGTTTTTTCGGAAATGTCGCTCCAATCGTCGATAAAAGACAGCTTTGAAGCAAAAAAACTGCATCAGTTGTTTCAGTCTAACTACCTGATTTACATCGGAGATAACACTTCGGCTCTTCAATCGTTCCGCGAACTCAACCGGCTGTTTGAGAAAAACCCGCAGTTCTGGGCCAACCCGCCGTTCTACTATGTTTCGGTCATTGAAGGTATCCTCGACAACCTGCGAAGCATGCGTAACTACGGCGAAATGCCTTATTTCATCGACCGCCTGCGGAAAATCAGCCATCCTTCGGCAGGATTCCAAACACATATCTCGGCGTTAATTTTCCTTTACGAGCTGTTCCCGCTGCTCGACAGGGGCGAGTTTGAAGCCTCAATGCGGCTTGCAGAGCAATATAAAGATACCGTCCTGTCGAAAACCGACCAGTTGGTCATGCTTCGCCGGGCAGAAATATCTCTGTATATATCGCTGATACACATTGGATTACGTGCCTTCAAGAAGGCTCAAAAGACTTTGATAAATGAATTTGTGCGCGACAATAGTATCTCTTCCTTTCCTTTGTACCGCACCATCCGTCTTGTCAACCTCATCATCCAATATGAATTGGATAATCTCGAGTTTGTAACCCTGGAAAGCCGCTCCATTAAACGAAACTTGTCCAAATCCGAAAGCGCCTACCGAACTGAACATCTTATGCTCACTTTCCTGAATAAAAGTAAACACGAACTGTTCGGAAGCAGCGCAAGGGAAAAAATATGGCGGAAATATGAACCTGAAATAATGAATATTCGCAAAGATATATTTGAATATCAGCTATTTAAATCATTTGATTTCACGGCATGGATCGAATCGAAACTGCGTAAAATCCCACTCTCGAAAGTGTTGCTCAAATTGAATAATTCATAAAATATGTAATATTCACCTTTGTTGGAGCGATATTAATGATAATTTAGCTCAAAATTTAATATTTTTGCGGCCTGAAAATTCAATAAAAATATAAGAAATGAAACGTGTAAGTATTTTAGTTTTGATTGTTGCAGGCGGTTGTTATTTCGGGTCATGCAATATGTTTCACAAGCCGGGGTTGAAGACCGAACTCGACACTATGTCATATTTTTTCGGCATGGCGCGGGCTGAAGGCGCCAGGGATTATCTCACCATGCAGGCCGGAATTGATACGGCCTATATGGACGCTTTCTACGAAGGATTCAAAGCCGGCAGTAAGAAGTACAGCCCCAAAGATGTCGCTTATCTTGAAGGGATGCGTATAGCTCAAATGGCTAATAATCAGTGGATTAAAAATCTTAACCGGGATATTTTTTTAGGCGATTCCGGCAAGAGTGTTAATCGTATGGCTGTTCTTTCGGGTTTTTATAACGGCATAAAGAATCCTGAGGACATGAAGATTATGCGCGCCGAGACCTACAGTCGCACCATGATTGAGAAAATCAAGGAAGAATACAAGTTGCAGAAGTATGCCGCAAGCATAGCCGAAAACAAAAAATTCCTTGAAGACAACAAATCGAAAGAAGGCGTTGTGACAACATCTTCGGGACTGCAGTATAAAATCCTTGTCGAGGGCAATGGCGCTATTCCGGAAAACAATTCTACGGTTTCGGTGAATTATCGCGGCACGCTCATTGACGGCACCGAGTTTGACAGTTCCTACAAGAACAACGCGCCTTCCCAATTCCGCTGCAACCAAGTCATTCCGGGTTGGACGGAAGCGCTGTCGATAATGCCTGTCGGCTCCAAATGGGAACTTTATATCCCGCAGGAATTGGCTTACGGCTCTGTGGAACAGCGTAATATCCCGCCTTATTCGACCTTGATTTTCGAGATCGAACTCGTTGATATTGTTCAGGATAAGAAATAGAAGCGTTTAATCTTCTATCGCTTTAAACGGCAATTCCGTCCCTTTGTGGTAACCCATCCCGCTAAAAGAGGCCACGAGATCGCCGGCTTCGTTTGTGACGCTGATTTCTGCGCTCGAAAGTCGGCCTCGGTTAAAGATTTCGCGTGCCTCGGCGTAGAGCCAACCGCTGTTTTCGGACTTGAAAAACTGTATATGCGACCAGATTGAGTAGGTCAATTGAGCATGACTGTTTACCGCCGCCGCAAATGCTAAGTCGGCGAGCGTGAATATTGCCCCGCCTTGACATACGCCGCCGCCATTCAGATGTGCGGGGGTTATCTTCATACGTGTCCGTGCCGTACCGTTGCCCACTTCGAGCAACTCGACGCCCGCACCGGCAGCGAAAGCGTCGTTCTTGAAAAAATCTTTTACTGTCATAAATTCCATTCGTATCCGTCTTTTGTATCCTTAACTTTGAATCCTATCGCCGTCATCTCGTTGCGAATCTTGTCGCTCGTTGTCCAATCCTTGTTCATTTTCGCTTGTTGGCGAATAGACAGGAGCAAATCGACAGCCTTACGATAGGCCTCCGTATTGCCTCCGGAGACATCCTCGCCGGCCGCTTGCAAACCGAGAATATCTTCGAGATATATCTTGAAAACCGACTTCACTTCTTCCAGATCGACTGCCGAAATAGTCCCTTTGCCGTCGTAAAGCGAGTTTATGATACGGCTCGCATCAAAGAGAAGCGAAATAACGATCGGTGTATTCAGGTCGTCGTAGATAGCCTCCTCGCACTTCTCGCGCAGGTTCCCGAATGAAACGGTCGAGGCATCGGCGGCTTGAAGTTTATGCAGATGAGCGTATGCTTCGAGAAGACGTTCCAAGCCCTTTTCGGCCGCCACAAGCGCTTCGTCGCTGAAATCCACCGTACTGCGGTAGTGCGCCTGCAAGATGAAAAAGCGTATCGTCATAGGCTTAAAAGGCTGCGAGAGCAGTTTGTTGCTGCCTGTGAAAAACTCATCCAGAGTGATAAAATTGCCGAGCGACTTACCCATCTTCTGACCGTTGATGGTTATCATGTTGTTGTGCATCCAATAACGGACGATATCGCTGCCCTGAGAGGCTACGGCCTGTGCTATTTCACACTCATGGTGTGGGAAAATCAAGTCCATCCCGCCGCCGTGAATATCGAAGTGGTCGCCGAGATATTTTTTCCCCATGGCTGTGCACTCGCAGTGCCAACCCGGAAATCCATCGCTCCATGGCGACGGCCAACGCATGATGTGCTCCGGCTGCGCTTTTTTCCACAGGGCGAAATCCACGGGATTACGCTTATCTTCCTGACCTTCAAGCTCCCGCGTGACGTTGAGCATATCGTCAATATTGCGATTCGAGAGTATTCCGTAGCGATGGTCTTTGTTATATTTTTCAACGTCGAAATACACCGAGCCGTCGCTAACATATCCATACCCGTTCTTAAGGATATCCTCGACGAGTTGAATCTGCTCAATGATATGCCCCGAAGCGCAGGGTTCAATGCTTGGCGGCAGCACGTTGAGTAATTCCATAGCCTTGTGATAGCGCAGAGTGTAATACTGCGCCACTTCCATAGGCTCCAACTGCTCAAGCCTCGCTTTCTTGGCTATTTTGTCCTCGCCGTCGTCAGCGTCGTGCTCAAGATGTCCGACGTCAGTGATGTTGCGCACGTAGCGCACCTTGTAACCGAGATGTTTCAATAGCCTGAACAGCACGTCGAAAGTAATCGCCGGTCGCGCATGGCCAAGATGCGGGTCGCCATATACTGTCGGCCCGCAAACATACATCCCCGCACGTCCCTCATGCAGCGGCTCAAAAACCTGTTTTTCCCTCGCCAATGTGTTGTAAATCGTAAGTTTCATATCTAAAAAATCCGATTATTTTTTATATTTACGCCACAAAGGTAATGAAAAAAACGAAATAAATCTAAAATCCTAAATCTAAAATCTACCATTCAATGACAACCTGCACTCCATCGGGATAGTTCTCGAAACTAACGAGTAGCGTTTTGCTCGTTTCATGCCATGAATATGATCCGGTTTCAGCCGGTTGACCGTCGGGATTGGTGATCGTTACGGTCTTCGGCTCTTTTGGAAGGAGTATGCGCATGACATTATTGGTGTTGGCGGGACTTTTGGCTATAAACGAATACGATTTCCCGCTTGTTTTTTCGTTATAAACCCTTGCCGCTCCCGCAAGCGTTTGAGGAATCTTCTTGTTTGTAACGGCATTTATGTTGAAAAGAAACGCCTGCTCGTCGGGTTTGACGGTCTTTGTTTGCAAAACGGGCAGTTCGGGATCAAACAGATCTATATATAATCCGTCAAGCGTAAACGGCTCGTCGGAGACGCTTTCATCCATAACGGCAACCATAACGTATGGTCCGCGTTCAAGGTAAAGATTGTTTTTGACCGTCAAAGAGCCTTTGTTGGGCGTCGTTTCGTATGCTTTCTTCACGGTTTCGAAAAAAACATCGTCTCCCGTCGTTTGCAAGACGTAATTTTTCGGATCTTCCCTCAACACATATACTTTTCCTTTGCCGCACGTATATTCGCCCGTGGCAGGCGTTTTGTCGTCCAGACCGAGCAATTCAAACAGATGCATGGACGGCGCGGCATAGCTTTTTCCGTCCGTGTTCCACCATTCCATCGTCGTCTGATACGGGTCGGTATCCGTTCCGCAGTAAAGTAGAACGCCGCCGTTTTTCACCCATTCGGCTATATTCTCGTGATATTCGGGATTCATGGGCTTCATGTTGGAGTACGACATCACGAGCACCGACAGATCTTTCCACGTGTCTTCGTATCCCGTATTTTCAATATGCACGGTGCTTACTGGAATGCCTCGCTTAAGCAACGGCAACGTTTGTCCGTAAAAATTGGAGAATTGAGGGTCTTCGTAATTAGACGCCATGGTCTGCATCGAACCTTGATTTTGAACTTCCTGCTCGTCATTGACAGGTTTTGGGCTGTGCGTCGGAAAACGTTGGAACATCAGCGAATTTGACATCAAGACGCCTATGCCGTGAGAACCGTTTATTTTGTTATCGGACAGAGGCATGAAGTTCAACGCGTTAATCATGACCTGCATCTGGGTGGAATAAAAACGCGGAATACGCTCGCGGGTCTCGCAAGTGGCGCATGTTTTGTAAAGTCCCTCATAGATACGATCAGGCCAGGGCATGACTTCATAATCGGCAATCATGGGATAGAGAAGCTGAGCCGTAAAAGTAGCCTGATAATTCTTTTTGTAATCAGCCCAGTCGCGAGGCCAATCTTCTATCGGGTCCGTAAGGAAAAACATTTTTCTACCCGTAGGACGTGTCATTGATTCCATTGAACCGTATTCGAGATAGGCATTTTCAAATACTCTTTCCTTACGTAATCCGTTGAAATAAGTCGGTTCGCGTGACGTGCCCGTCCAGACCTGAGCTATATAGCCGTCAACGCACGGCAGCGACGCAAGACTTGCTTCGGGACTTACTATCTGCCACGACGAATAATTCACCAACGAATGAGTCGGCACATAGCAACGCACGTCCATTCCTTTACTCTTGCCGTATTCCTTTGCATACGTGAAGACTTCTTCCAAAGCCCTGTAATAAAGAAAATATTTCAATTTATTCGCCAAATAAGTATTTTCGGGCGACTCATGTTGCGGACGCCACGGAAAACCGTAATAATCCTGCCATTCGCGTTTGAAAGCTTCACTGTATCCTCCGCGCATCCAAAATTCGGGTTCTTCCATGAAAATGGCGTCTATGCCCGCGTCGATGACGCGCTTTACGTGCCTCTCTTTCATGTATTCGAGGAAGTTTTTCGACGGTACTATATAAGGCACCATGCGCCCGTGCCAGATGGTATCGCCTTTAACGGTAACCTGACCTTCGTCAAGATGCCACTGTCCGTCCCATTGACCGGTAAAATAATCCTGGTAACTGCCCCAAGCAATGCCCGTCATGAAATGAACGGTGTATCCGCGTTCACGCCACGACTGAACGCGTTCTTCAAAAGTAAGACGTCCCGGGCGCCTGTCCGAAGGATTGCCGCCGACGCCATAAACCATGGCCACGTCGGCTCTGATGTCGGTAACGGGCTTCCACTGACCGCTCGTCTGAAACGTAGTTTTTTCCCTCACCGTAGAGGACTCAGCATGTTTGCTCGTCTGAGAACATGCGCTTAATACGCTGATTGATAGGATAGTTGCTAAAATTAAATGTCTCATAGCGAAAAAATGTTTAAGTAATGGGATCTTCTGATAATTATTTTTCTTAGTCTGATTTTTCGACACAGCCGAAGTCCGTAAAAAACTCTGTCTAAAATCGTTGCAAATATACAAATTAAACCGTAAAAAGTTTCAAAGTTTTCTTTTTTCTACTCCTTCAAAAGTTATTTTGACCGGATTGATAAAGCCCTGATTATCGAATGTGAGTTTATCAATGCACGTAGCGCGGTGATTAGCAGCTCTTTCTCCTATCGGACGTCGGTGGTAAACGATGTAATAATCGTTGCTGCCTTCGGGATGTATTATCGAGTGATGACCTGCGCCGTTGGCTACCGATGCGTCCTGTTGAAGTATTGTGCCTATCCTTTTGAACGGTCCGAGCGGCGAATCGGCAATCGCGTATGCCACCGAATAGTCGGGACCTGTCCAGCCGCCCTCGCTCCACATAAAGTAGTAGCGTCCGTTGTGGCGCATCATAAACGGCCCTTCGACATATTTTTCCGGAGTAACTTCCTTATAGACAGCGCCGTCGGCAAAAGGAACAAGTCCTGTCAGGTTGTCGTCCAAGCGCACGACGTTGCAATGCCCCCAACCACCGTAATACATGTAATACTGACCGTCGTCGTCGCGAAAGACAAACTGGTCTATCGGCTGTGCGCCGTTAACTATCTCATTTATAAGCGGTTTGCCAAGCGCATCTTTATATGGACCTTCGGGCTTGGAGGCTATTGCGACGCCTATGCCGCCTATTTCGCCTTCGTGGACGTCATTAGCTCCGAAAAAGAGGTAATATTTTTTGTTTTTGCGTATCACCGATGGCGCCCACATCGCTCTTTTAGCCCACTTGACCTCGGCGGTGTCGAGTATGGCATGATGCTTTGTCCACGTAATCAGGTCTTTAGATGAAAAGCAGTCGAAAAACGTCTGTTTCTCATATCTGTCGCTAAACGTAGGATATATCCAGTATGTTTTGCCGTAGATAATACCTTCGGGGTCTGCATACCAGCCCTCGAATACGGGATTTCCGCTCATCATTGTTGTCGTAGTCGTCTTACTGCCGGTAGCGCATCCGCCCAGCATAAAAGTAGTCAATGCCAATGTTAAATACCTCATAGTTTGTATATTATTAGAGTTTAATCCCGTAAAATTTACCGCCTTTCCCCGTCGAAAGGTTTAATGTACAGCCGAGTTGATTTACTCGTGAAGACTTGGCAAAAATACAAACAATAATTGACATTATCAAATACAAAGCCGAAAAATTATTATTTTCATCCCGTTAGCGCCGATCTGCTAATCGGCGTTTCATTAATTTTCACATAGTCGGCTGTATTAAACGTAAGTTTTTTTCAAAAAAAATTGGCGATTAAAAAAAATGTTATATCTTTGCGGCCGTAAGCTAAGATAAAACAATTATGTGTCGGGATAAAAAAACATATACTTTATCGAATAATGCCATCTCTAAAAGATCTGGTATGGATAGTTGCGGACTCTACGATCGCAATCACGCGCACACATACACGGTTTTTCCTTATATGCAATCGCTATACTATATTGTAGTATTTAGCGGATTTTTCGTACTGTTACAATTAGCATATTCGTACAACTTCTTTTATGCGGAACAAATGCAATTGTTTCTCTTCAGCAGTTCTTATGCTTGGGATACGCTGATGCAGCCCGGCGGCCTCGCCTTGTATTTAGCCCGTTTCATTGTTCAGTTGTGGTATATCCCTTATTCCGGCGCAATATGTGTAGCTTTGCTGCTTACACTGACGGTTTTTCTTACTCGTAAAATATTAGACAAGATAACAGATACAACTCTAAACTTTATATTAAGCATCATCCCTTCATGCTTGCTCTTACTCCTTCATACGGATATTTATTATTCGGTGCAAGGCACTGTTGCTTTGATTTTGATGCTTTGCATGTTATTGTTATCATTTCGCTTCGTTAGTAATAATGTGTTTCAATCACTAATAGGTTTAGTCGGCTTTGCGCTCCTGTTCTTTACAACAGGTTCGGTTGCTATGCTGTTTGCCGTATTATATCTGTTGATTGTATTTCTTAAAAGCAAAAAATTTATTACAACGCTTATTACCACTGTACTGTTAGCAATGGCAGCGATTATGGCAGGTTATCTGTCGTTGAAACTTGCATGGCAAGGCGATTTAAGGTTGGTGTTGTCGCCAGCCGCATACTATGACCCTTTGCTGAACAACAAACTATTGCTGTGGTCGTGGCTCTCTTTTCCCGCTGTTATGCTTGCTGCCTTTCTTTTTAAAGTATTTAAACCGTTTAAGAAAAACATAATTTATATACTTACAGCGCTTCAGGTAGTGTTGTTTATTCTATTTCTTGTACATACTAAGGTAAAAGACCGGAAATTGTTTCCCTTGATGGCTTATCAGGATTATCTGTTGCGTAACTATCAATGGGATGAGATAATAGAAACTTTTCCGGATAAACATAACAATCAGATGATGAATGTGTTGTGTCTGGCACTTGCTCAAAAGGGGCTATTAGGCGACAGGCTTTTTGCTTATGCGCCACAAGGTGCGCCTAGCGTGTTGGAAACTTGGGATAACACCCAACAGAACGCAATGACCTTGAGCGACATATATTTTCATATAGGAGATATAGGTACTGCGCAGAAATATGCTATGGAAGGTATGACTTCATCGCTGCAAAACGGCAACACACGACTATTGCAGCGCTTAGTGGAAACAAATCTTATTTTCGGAGAATATGAAGTAGCTGAGAAATATATCAGGATGATGGAGGGAACGCTCTTTTACAGAAAAAAAGGACACGAGTACCGTACGCTGTTGCGCAATGACAGAGCTGTGGAACGTGATTTTCTGCTCGGAGTAAAGAGAAAAGCATTATTCAGCGACAAAGGCATAGCCGTATTTAACACCGTACGCGAAACATTTGAGCAGCTGGCTTTTAATAATCCCTCTTGCACTTTGCCTATGCAGTATCTGCTGGCGCTGACGCTTGCAGGGAAAGACCTCAAGACATTCAGGTCTCTGATAGAAAAATATTTTAGAACGCCGCTATTGCCGACCTTGTCCAACAATCAACAAGAAGCGGTCATAGCGCTTGAGCAAAATAATCCTGTTTTCTGGATTAGAAATGGAGTAACAACTAAAACAGAGCAGCGATTCAGGGCTTTCGACAGAGATATGAACAATCAAAACGTTAAAGATTTTGTTGATAAGATGCAATCTGCTCATGGCGATACATACTGGTTTTATCTTGTTTTTTATAAAAATAAAGCAACATGAAGAAATACTGTTACATATTATTGGTTTTGTCGTACTTGCTCTCTGCCTGCACGAATGAAAGAGCCGTCTTTTTTCGTGAAGGCAGGGAAGCAGGTATATTTCCGGATTACGACGGGGTAACAATACCACCTAATATTGCACCGCTTAACTTTTCAATTATTGAAAGAGAAAAAGCGACAGCCGTATTCAGTTGCGATAACTACGCCTTTACTTTGACCTCAAACGGAACCGGCGACTTTGTCATACCTTCTAAGAAATGGAAAACTTTGACCGACAAAGCTAAAGGAAGTAAATTTGAGGTCAGAATAACAGTTAAGGATGAAGAATATAAGAAATTTGAAGTAAAAGTGTCAACAGATCCTTGCGATGATTATATAGCTTATAGACTTATAGAACCGGGTTATGCTATTTGGAATGAGATGGGGATTTATCAACGCGAGCTATGTAACTATGACCAAAGCGCTGTATATGAGAATAAAATGACGGATAATAACTGTATTAATTGTCATTCTTTCTGTCAGCGAGACCCTGAAAAAATGATGTTCCATCTTAGGGCGAAGCATGCAGGTACAGTATATATTAACGGCAAAGAGATTGAGTTTCTGAACACTAAAACCGACAACACTATGTCGGCGCTTGTCTATCCTTCATGGCATCCGTCCGGACGGTATGTAGCTTTTTCCGTTAACAGAACGACGCAAGTTTTTCACCCATCAAATCGAGTTGAAGTCTTTGACAAAGCTTCAGACGTTGTGGTCTATGACGTTGAAAACAAGACTATATTGACGTCGCCTCCTACGTTTTCGACGTCCGATTTCGAGACCTTCCCGACATTCTCTGCCGATGGCAGGACGCTTTATTTTTGCAGCGGCAAGAACTGTGTTGTGCCGGATTCGATTAACGACCTCATGTACAGCCTGTGCAGCATCTCTTTCAATCCTGAAACAGCTACATTCGGCGAAACAACAGATACTCTATACAATGCCGTCACACAAGGCTGTAGCGTATCCTTTCCACGTGTTTCGCCCGATGGACGCTTTATGTTAATAACCGTATCTGCTTATGGAACCTTCCCCTTGTGGCATAAAGACGCCGATCTTTGTCTTATTGACCTTACAAGCGGCGAAACAAGGATGCTTGACGGCGTCAACAGCGATTGCGCAGATTCCTATCATTCATGGTCTTCAAACAGTCGTTGGGTAGTATTCAGCAGTCGCAGGCTTGACGGACTTTATACAAGACCTTATTTTGTACATGTTGATGCAGACGGACAAACATCCAAGCCGTTCCTCTTACCGCAAAAAAAACCGGCAGAGTATTATTCCGACCTGCTAAAATCATATAATATACCTGAGTTTGTAACAGGTAAAATCAGTAATAAATCTTATGCCGTGATGAAAAAGGCAAAGGACGCGAGCGCCGCTCAAAATCTTGCTTTTAGGCTTCAGACAAATATCAAAAATAGTATAAATGAAACTGAGTACTAATTAAAATTATTATGCCTATGACAAAAGAAAAGAATTAAAAGAATTATTTTTAGACAAACGTATTTTTTAACTATTAAACAAGTAAAACATTTTATTAACTAATTTTTTAGATTATGAAAAGAGAAATGTATTTTTCAAAAAAGGGAGTCTCTATTAGAGTCCCATTAATGATGATTGCTCTTGCAGCCTTTTCGTTGCTGGCGCCCTACGGCGCTCATGCCGATGACGGGAAGAAAGACGGGGCAACTGTGAATGGTCCTTCGGTGACCGGTTTTACCTTTAACGAAGCGCAGCAACAAAAGATTACCGTTAAGGGAACTGTCATCGACGCACTTGGCGATCCTGTAATAGGCGCCAACGTTATTGAGCAGGGAAGCTCAGCTAACGGTACTTCTACCGATGATAACGGTCAGTTCACCATTTCGGTGCCCCAGGGCGCGAAATTGGAAGTGTCCTATATAGGATATGTGAAACAAACCGTTACCGTCACTTCTACAACGCTTGTGATAACTTTAGTAGAAGATGCACAGGCGCTTGACGAAGTGGTTGTTACCGGTTTCGGTCTGGCGCAGAAGAAGCTGACCCTTACAGGCGCTATTACCGCTATCGGAGACAAGGAGATTAGCCGCTCTTTGGCAACGACTGCTTCCGGCGCTTTGGTCGGCAAAATGGCCGGTATCAACAGCCGCCAAACCGACGGTCGTCCGGGTAATGGCACTGCTATCCAGATACGTAACATGGGTACTCCACTGTACGTTATCGACGGTGTGGTGAGCGATGAAGGACAGTTCAACAATGTCAACTTCTATGACATCGAGTCCATATCTATCCTAAAAGACGCTTCGGCGGCTATCTACGGTGTGCGGGCTTCTAACGGAGTTGTGGTAATAACAACGAAGAAAGGACAGACGAACACACGTAACACCGTGTCCGTCAATGCTTATTACGGCTTCCAGAGTTTGAGTAATTTTCCGCGTCCCGCCGACGCTGTTACCTATGTCAAGAACTATATCCAGTCGGAAACATTACAGGGCAAAACAGGCTCGCAATATACCTATTCCAAAGAAGACTATGCCAAATGGCAGCAGGGTACGGAAAAGGGATATGTGCCCTTCGACTGGTATGACTTCGTTTTCAGAACCGCCCCGCAAATTTATGGTAACGTGAATATTTCCGGCGGTAGCGACAAAACAAGTTATTACATTTCCATAGGACACTTGACGGCCGACAACGCTATTTTGAACTATGGCGGTTTTGAGCGTTCAAATGTTCAAATGAATATTGAGTCCAAGATTACCGACAAACTGAAAGTAGGCGCCAACATGAACGGACGTCTCGAATACAGGATCAACCCCGGCGTTCCGCAGGGTGACGACTTGTGGATGCCGCGTTACGGAGTTTATAGAAACTTGCCTACCAGGCGTCCTTACGCCAATGATAATCCGTTGTATCCGACAAATACAGGTCCGAGTAACGAAACAAATATGGCGTGGCTCAACTATGAATTGTCAGGTAAGATGGAAAACATGTGGCGTGTAGCCCAGCTTCAGGCAAACGCCGAGTACCAGATTCTTGAAGGTTTGAAGGCTAAAATGCTTGTTGGATATTATTTCGCTTATAATCATCATGATAATCAGGAATATACGTATAAGCTGTACGGCTATGACGAAGCTACGGATACCTATCCGGTTATTTTTGAAAATCAAAACCCATGGCGCGAACGCACAACTGCGTACAATGAAGATTTGAACTCAAATATTCAGTTGGAATACAGCAAGAAGTTCGGCGACCATTCGGTAAACGCTCAGGTAGGTATGGAAGCCTGGTCGCGCGACCACAGGTCTGTGTGGGTTCATTCATACCCCAAGGCAAACGCGCTGCATTTGATTTATATCGCCGACCTCGACACGTATAATGATGAGAATACTCAACAGGCGCGTCTGGGTTATATCGGACACGTACATTATGACTATGCCGACAAGTATATGATAGATGTGCAGGGACGATACGACGGTTCGTACCGTTTCCAGAAAGGTCAGCGTTGGGGTCTGTTCCCGTCTGTTTCGGCGGGGTGGAGAATCTCGCAAGAGTCTTTCTATGAAGACAGCTCGCTTAAACAAATCCTCAACGACTTGAAAATACGCGCTTCTTACGGTTTAACCGGTAGTGATGACATAGGCAGCGACTATAATTATATGGGCGGTTATTCATACAATCAGGGAGGTGCGATTATTGACGACTCTTACATTATAGGTGTGCGCGACCGCGGTATGCCCGTTACAACGCTTTCGTGGATAAAGGCTTATATGTTTGATGTTGGTATAGACGTAGCTTTCCTTAACCAGCGTCTAACGGGACAAGCCGACTTCTTCCGCCGTATCCGTAAAGGTCTTGCCGCATCTCGTTATGACGTCCTCGTGCCTACGGAAGCGGGTATTTCCCTTCCGGACGAAAACCTTGCATCCGACGTCCAATTAGGATGGGAATTTCAGACTAACTGGAACGATAAAATAGGAGATATGACGTATCGCATAGGCGCTAACCTTACTTATTCGCGTTTCTATGACTGGGAACAATATAAACCGCGACGCAGCAACTCCTGGGATTACTACCGTAATTCTATCTGGCATCGCTATGGCTACCTCAACTGGGGTCTCGAAGCTATCGGACAGTTTGAGAGTTGGGAAGAAATCGCCAATTATACGATCGACAATGACCGTCAGGGTAACAAAACCCTTCGTCCGGGCGACATTAAATACAGGGATGTCAACGGCGACGGCATTATCAATAGTATGGACGAACGTCCGGTTGGTTACCGCGAGGGTTCGACGCCTATCATGAACTTCGCCCTCAATCTGGGAGCGACATGGAAGGGCTTCGATGTTGCAATAGATTTTACCGGCGGTACACTGTACTCATGGTATCAGGACTATGAACAGCGTAATCCGTTCCACGACGGAGGCAATAATGCCGCCTACTATATGGGCGACACATGGCATCTTGCCGATATCTGGGATGCTAACAGCGCGCTTATCCCCGGTAAGTATCCTACACTTCTGATTGGTAACAGCTCGCACAGTAACTATTGGAACAGCACTTTCTGGAAAAAGAATGTTACATACGTGAAAATGCGTAATTTGGAATTAGGTTATAACGTGCCGAAATCATTCCTTAATAAGATATATCTTGAAGGTCTGAGGCTTTATATTTCCGGTACAAACGTCTTTAGCCTTGCCAATGTTGTAGGTATAGACCCTGAAATCGCTGATACTAACGGTCTGACTTATCCTACTACTCGAGTTATTAATTTTGGTCTAAATGTTAAATTTTAAAGAATATGAAAAATAAACATTTTATAATTGTTTTCGCTGCTTCCATGACACTGCTATTCGGTTCTTGCAGCGATTCTTTTCTTGATACCACTTCAATGAGTATTCTTACCGAAGACCAGGTCTTTGGCGATGAGGTACTTATTAAGGCGGCGCTTGCGAATTTCTATGATAGAATGGACTGGGGTGAAAGACCGAATGATTCGGGTCAGTATCTTGTTGTTGACGACGCCCTGAAATGCGATGGCGGTCCGGACACCCGTTCTACAATCGGTACCGACCAATGGCGAATATACGACTACACGCTTATTCGTAATCTGAACCTCTACCTTAAAGGAGTGCGTGAAACTACGGCTCTTAATCAGGCTAACAAAACGCTTTTTGAAGGCGAGACGCGCTTTATCAGGGCTTGGGTTTATTTTATGTCGTGTCGCGGTCTGGGCGGAGTGCCTATTGTTAACGATGAGATATATAATTATACTGCCGGTATGGATATTACTACCATACAGGTTCCTCGCTCAACCGAGGCGGCAACGTATGACTATATCATCAGCGAATGTCAGGCGGCTTATTCTATGTTGTCAGGCGATAAGAATGCCAATAACGCCCGCGCCAACAAATGGACGGCAAGGATGTTAGAGGCGCGCGCCGCGCTTTATGCGGCTTCTATCGCCAACTATAACAACAAGCTTACAACGCCGATAACTACTCCCGGCGGAGAAGTCGGTATCCCTGCTAATCTGGCGCAAAGTTATTATCAGAAAGCCCTGACGGCTGCCGAAGATATAATCAACAATTCGCCTTACGAACTGCAACGTTCGCTTGAGGATACTTACGATGCGCTTGCCAAAAACTTCTATAACGCTACTACGGTGAAAGCCGCTAATACGGAAGTTATCTGGTGCCGCGACTATAAAAGTCCGAACATACTGCACGGTTTTACCAACACAAATGCACCTCACTCTCACGCCGAAGACCTTGATAACAGCTATCTTGGCGGTATAGTGAACCTTGCCGAACAATTCGAGCCTATCAATACATCAACGCCTGGTCAGATGGAACCGTTTGTAACTCAGGAGAATGGAGATTACAAGTTCTATAATACGGCTTCGGAGATATTCGAATCTCGCGACCCGCGTCTGTGGGCTACTTATATTTACCCGGGCGCTATGTTCAAGGGTAAAGAAGTAGTTTTGCAAGCCGGTCAGTTGATTAAAGAAGGCGGAGCATGGACGACAAGGGTTGTCGCCGGTACAGGCGTTGACCAGTATGACGAAGACGGCAGACTGATTGTTGCAGAAAACGGTCCGAGACAATCTAACGAGCAGTTAGTAAACAAGACCGGATTCTATGTACGCAAATGGCTTGACGAAACTGTCGGTAACGGTACACGCGGACACGGTTCCGATGTATGGGCTGTTCGCATGCGTATTGCCGAGGCTTATATGATAGCCTGCGAAGCGGCTTTTGAGCTTGGCGACAATGCCAAAGCGACATCCTATATCAACGCTATAAGAACTCGTGCAGGCGTCAAACCGCTTACTTCGGTAACGTTTGACAATATAGTGCATGAATGTCGGGTTGAATTTGCCTTTGAAGATCATCGTTATTGGGATATGAAACGCTGGCGCCTGGCTCATACGGTATGGAACGGAAACAGCAATGACGGCTTCGCCCGTCCTCGCTCGCTCTGGCCCTATCGCGTAAAAGCTCCCGGCTACCCGAACGACGGCAAGTGGGTTTTCATCGAAAGTTTGTCTTTTATGAGACCTAACGCTACTTACTTCCAGATGTTGAACTATTACAACTATATAAGTTTGACATGGCAAAACAACAATCCTAAGATAGTTCTTAACCCTTATCAATAATCAAAAAATGAAGAAAGATATGAAAAATATATTTAAATTCATTCCGCTTGCAGCTCTTGCAATAATGGCAAGTTGCGGATTAGACAATTATGACGAGCCTGAATCGACGCTTCTCGGACAAGTCGTTTATAACGGCGAACCTGTTCAGGTGCGCGGTACGGGCGAGGCTGTCAGGCTGTATCTCTATCAAGACGGTTATGAACTGCATGACCCTATTACCGTCTATGTCGGTCAGGATGGCTCTTTTACGGCCAAACTGTTTGACGGAGAGTATAAAATGACAACCATTAGCGGTAACGGACCTTGGGAAAATTCTACCGATACAACTGTTATCAAACTCAAAGGCAGTACATCCGTTACTCTGAACGTAACGCCGTTCTTTACTATTTCCGGAGCGAATATTTCGATTTCCGGCAATACATTGAACGCATCGCTTACTATCAATCAGGTCGTTTCGTCTGCTACGCTTGAAAAGGTTTATTTGATTCTCAGCAAAACGCAGTTTGTTGATGAAGTGAATAATATCTTTCGTGCGGACATTACAGACGTAAAAGTGGGTTCCAACACTTTATCGGCTGATTTGTCGGGCAGCAGCGACGTTGCTAACGCCAAATATATCTTCGGACGTATAGGCGTCAAAACTTCCGGCCGCGAACAGGCAATCTGGTCTTCGGTCGTACAGTTAAAGTAATTACTTAATCGGAACACGGCAGGGTTTTACAACGACCCTGCCGTGTTTTTTTTCGCTATTGTAAGGCTTCATGCCGAAGCAATCTTACGAAACTTTTAACCTTTTCTTGTTAATAACAAATAAAAGGATCATTATGATACGCAAAATTTATTTTCTTACAGCTTTTATGCTAATCGCTTCCTCAACATTGGCTCAGGACGATGCTAAAACGAAACAGTCGGACGGATTTCAGTTTGCCGAATATCAGGAAGCTGTTATTCATCTAAAAACCAATCTTATTGCAAGAGAAAAGATTAATTTTAATCTCACAGACGGCTCTATTTGGTTTCTCGACAAGGCCGACGGCAGCAAAAAAATTGTTGAAGACCCTTTGACGATTGCCTCTATTAAGATCGGCGAAAGGACTTTTTTTGCCGTCAACAACAAAGTGCAGGAATTATTGCCTTGCGAGCCGCCGCTGTATGTGGAGCGCAAAATAAGAAAATCGTCTGAGGGTGCTACCGGCGCTTATGGTATAAAAAGCCAAACTACGGCAACTACCGGAGTTACCCATATTGCAGGCAGTAGTGGGGAACATGTGGAACTGAAAACCGGCGGTGTCGAATATTCCGATGTGACGAATACTTATTGGGTGGAGAAAGACGGCAAGAAGAAGAAATTTGCCGATTTCAAACAGTTCATTAAACTGTATCCGAAAAGTAAAACAGCCATTGAGGAGTATGTCAAAACCAACAAACCGGATTTTAATAACACGGATGATGTAATCGGCCTGTGCAAATATGCCGAGGACTTATAGCGGTATGTTACTCGTCCCAGTCGAATGTCGGCGGGTCGTCGTTGATAGCCTCAGGGATGGGGTCAATGAAATGTTCGAGTTCGCGCCGGTCTTTTTTGGTCGGTCGGCCTGTGCCTTTGGCGCGGGCTACAAAGCCTGAAATCTTGTTCAATTCGAGGATTTCGTATTCGCTTGGCGGCGTGATGTTTTCGAAAAACGACGGTACAAGTTTCGCCCCGACGCGATTTTCCGTCAAGCCGAGCACACGGAAAGAATATGTTACGGGTGGTTTGCGGACGGCAACGACGTCGCCGACCTTAATCATCCGGGAGGGCTTGACGTTGACATTGCCTACCGAGACGCGATTTTTCTTGCAAGCCTCCGACGCTACGGTGCGTGTCTTGAATATTCGCGTCGCCCACAACCATTTGTCAATACGAACTTCATCCATATAGGGTAGGGGTGGGGACTACTTGTTATTGTATTGATTCATAGCGTATTCGACACCTGAAAGGCAGAAACAGCGAACCATTTCGGCGGCAAGTTTTATCCTTTCGGGCATCTGTTCCAGTTCCTCGTCGGTGAACCGGCTTAACACGAAATCTATCTGCCGTCCCTGGGGATAATCGTTGCCCAATCCGAAGCGCAGGCGTGCGTATTCCGACGTACCGAGCGTTTCCTCAATGTTTTTAAGGCCGTTATGCCCGGCATGACTGCCTTTGGGCTTGATGCGGAGCGTCCCGAAAGGAAGCGCCAGGTCATCGACACAGACGAGCAACTGCGATATGGGCAGTTCCTCCTTCTGCAGCCAGTAGCGGACGGCGTTGCCGCTGAGGTTCATGAAAGTGTTGGGCTTAAGCGCTATCAGCTCGGCGTTCTTGATGCGAAAGCGAGCCACAGCGCCATACCTCTCTTCACGGAACGACGCATCGGCAGAATCGACAAGTTCGTTGACGATTCTGAAACCGATGTTATGCCTCGTTCCGAAGTACTCCTCGGTAATATTACCTAAACCGGCTATGAGGAATTTCATTTGCAATTACTTATTTGCCGAAGCCGATGCGGCGGCAGCGCTTTGCGAAGCGCGGGTCATCTTGACCATGCAAACCACGGCGTTCTTCGGGCTGATAAGTTCGATGCCGTCGAATTTCAAATCGCCGACTTTTATTACTTTACCCAAATCAAGGTGGTCAACACTGATTTCCAGCTTTTCGGGAATATTCTTCGCCGGACCGCTGACCTTCAGTTTGCGCATGAATTGATTCAACTTACCACCGGCCCTAACGCCGACAGCGTGTCCCGACAATACGATCGGAACCTCCATTTCGATGTCCTTGTCGCTGAATACTTCAAGGAAATCAAGATGCAATACGGCTTCCGATACAGGATGATACTGCGAATCCTTTAAAATAGCGTTGACAACCCTATTCCCCTTAATATCAATCTCTACGAGAAAGATTTCGGGCGAATAGATGAGTTTGCGTACGCCTTCGAATGTCACCGTGAAATCCGTTACGACAATTCCTTTGCCATTGCCGATTTCAATTACTTTGTCACCCGGCTTGAGTTCGCCTTTCAATGGCAATTCGGCCGGATCCTTACCATACAGAACGGCAGGAATCAATCCGTTCTTGCGCAATTCTTTCGATGCTTTTTTGCCGAGGTTTTCCCGCGGCGTTCCTTCCAACTTAAAAGTCTTCATCTTGTTAAAAATTAATGTGTTACTCAAAATTAGCGCTCTCTAATTTCCCATCACACTTCGACAGGCTTAAAAAAGCGCCGCAAAGGTACGATTTTTTTTTGATATTAGGATAATAAATATCGAATTTTTATCTTTTTTCATTAAAATATTTTGTAATATCAAAAATTATTCTCATTTTTGCCGTAGAAATATTTGATGAGGTTTAATAACTTAAATTTATTGTATGAACGGAATTTTAAGAAGAAAATTAAGTGTGCGGATGCAACGAGCGTTTTGGCTTGTTTGCATGTTTACCTGTTTTTCGCTGACAATGGTTGCGCAGTCAGTAGGAATTAAAGGTAAAGTCGTCGATGCTATCGGCGAACCCGTTATCGGCGCAAATGTGGTGGAAAAGGGAACTTCCAACGGCGTTATTACAGATGTCGATGGTTATTTCTCTTTGAATGTCTCGTCCGGTGCGAAATTGCTTATTTCGTATATCGGATATGCTACTCAGGAAGTTGCTATAGGCAACAGGACGGATATTACCGTCACTCTCTTGGAAGACACCAAGGCTTTGGAAGAAGTGGTTGTTGTCGGATACGGTATTCAGAAGAAGGTCAATCTGACCGGCGCCGTATCGCAGATTACTTCAAAGGAGTTTGAGAATCGCCCTGTGGCTACTGTGGCGCAGATGATGCAGGGCACGATGCCTAACGTCAAGATAACGGTCTCGTCGGGAGCGCCGGGTCAGGGCGCCAGTGTCCAGGTGCGCGGAACAGGCTCGTTGAACGGCAGCGATCCGCTCGTCTTGGTTGACGGCGTGCCGGGAAGTCTCAACCGGTTGAACCCCTCCGATATCGAATCGGTATCTGTCTTGAAAGACGCCGCATCGGCAGCAATCTACGGCGCCCGCGGCGCGTTCGGCGTTGTCCTCGTAACCACAAAATCGGCCAAATCGGGTCAGACACGTGTCTCCTACGATATGTACGGGGCATGGTCAACGCCCACAGCCCGAACGGATTACATTACCGAAGGCTATGAAGCGACCCGCCTTATCGACATCGCTTTCAAGGCATACTCCGGACGTATTTATTCCGGCTATACCGATGAGGATATACAGGAATTGATGGCTCGTCGCAACGATAAAACGGAAGATCCCTCTCGCCCCTGGGTCGTAATCAAACCATACGCCGGTCGCGACATTTATAATTATTACGGTAACTTCGACTGGTGGAACTTCCTCTTTAACAAATGGCGTCCTTCGCAATATCACAACGTGAATATTTCGGGCGGTAACGACAAGGTGAGCTATATGGTCTCGGCGAGCGCCACACTGCAAGACGGTTTGATGAAGCATAACACCGACGAGTTTACGGCATTGACTATCAACTCAAAAATAAGCGCCCAATTGGCGTCATGGCTCAAGCTCACCAATAACACAGTCTATTACGACTCGAAATACACCTATCCCGGGCTTGAAGGCGGCGCTAACCAGAATTTCGCCAATGACGGCGCACATCTTTTGCCGATGTATGTGCCCTACAATCCCGACGGTACGTTCACCTATTCGACCGGCAAAAACTCTTACGGCATCGGCGACGGACATATTCCGGCTTACCTCGGCGACGTATCTAAGGGCAAGAACGGCGTTCATGAACTCAAGGAGACCGTTTCTTTCGAGGCAAGCATACTCGAAAATCTGAAATTCATCGCCGACTACTCTTTCCAGATGACCATTTACGACAACTGGTACCGTCGCGGAATATCGGAGTACTCCCTCTATCCGGGCGTTATCTCAACCATTCCGGCATATAGCACCGACTATTACAACAAGACGATGAACTATAACGCCACACATGTTGCCAATGGCTATTTCGCATATAATCAGACGTTTTCCGACCATACGGTAGGCGCTACGGCCGGTGTCAACTACGAGACTACCGACTACCGCGACCTTAAAGGACAACGTTATGACTTGATAACGACTACGCTTAATGACCTTAATCTCGGTACCGGCGAGTCGCTGGCTAACGGCGGGCAAAACAAATACCGGCTGTTTGGTCTGTTCTATCGCCTGAACTACGATTACAAGAGTCGCTACCTGTTTGAATTTAACGGGCGTTATGACGGCACTTCGCGCTTCATGAGCGGGAAACGCTTCGGATTCTTCCCCTCTGTCTCGGCCGGTTGGAGGCTTAGCGAAGAAGAATGGTTCGCACCATTGCGTTCGGGTATCGACAACCTGAAAATCCGCCTATCGTACGGAAGCCTTGGCAACCAGGTGAGCGGATCGAATTACTATCCGTATATTTCCTCAATGACGGCAACCTTATCGTCATGGTTGATAGACGGTCAGAAACCATATCAGGTCGGTATTCCCGCGCCTGTCGCCGATAATCTTACATGGGAAAAATCGACGACCTCAAATGCGGGTATCGACATCTCATTGCTGCAAAACAGGTTGTCGTTTACCGGCGACTTCTATATCCGTAACACTACGGGGATGTTGGTCAACGGACTGACTGTCCCGTCGGTTTTCGGTGCAAGTTCGCCGCAACAGAACGCCGGCGACATGCGGACGAAAGGTTATGAGCTGACACTCGGATGGAACGACGAAGTGACTATCGCCGGCAAACCCTTGCGTTACAGTATAAACGCAACGCTGGGCGACGCAATGAGCGAAATCACCAAATACGACGCAAACGAGAAGGGCTTGATTTCCGATTACTATGTCGGCAAGAAAATAGGAGAGATATGGGGTTATACCTCTGTCGGCCTGTTCCAGTCGGACGAAGAAGCTGTGGAATGGAATAAAACGGTTGACCAGAAATATGTCAATTCGCTTTCCTATAGCGGTGAGTGGAATAATCCTAAAGCCGGCGACGTGAAATTCCTTGACCTCGACAATAACGGGAAAATACATCCGGGAGCAAGCACTCTTGATGATCCGGGCGACCGCAAGGTTATTGGTAATTCCACTCCACGTTACAACTATGGCGTCAACATGAGTGCATCGTGGAACGGCATTGATTTCTCCGCTTTCTTCCAGGGTATAGGGCATCAGGACATGTATCCTGGCGGCAAACTGACACAGTTTTGGGGCACCTACGGACGTCCGGCTGCAAGTTTCCTGCCGAAGAATTTTGCCGATGACGCTTGGCGTGAAGACAACAAAGACGCCTATTTCCCGCAAATAGAACGCGGATATGCGGCATATAGCGCCAACCGTCAGTTGTATGAGGCGCAAACACGCTATTTGCAGAATATCGCTTATCTCAGGCTCAAAAACTTAGTCTTGGGATATACCCTGCCCGCTCTCTTGACTAAGAAGATATATATTGAACGCCTGCGCGTGTACGCGAGCGGCGAAAATCTGTTCTTCATAAGTCCGATGCATACCGAATACTACGACCCCGAAGAATTGTCGGCAAACTGGGAAGGCAAAGTCTATCCGCTTGCAAAAGTCTTTTCGGTAGGATTAAATGTAACGTTTTAAGATGTCACACTCATAAAAGATATTTACAATGAAGAAATATATTTTTATTACAGGAATAGCAATTGCATCGTTCGCTTTTCAATCGTGCGATGATACTGTGCTTGACGAATTTCCGCAGGACAGACTTTCGTCGGAGACTTTTTTCCGCACAGAACAGGATTTGAAATTATATACAAATTCACTGCTTAGCCAGCTTGATGCAAGCCCCTTCGGAAGCGAACCCGACAATCTCATCGGGACTACTTTTTCCGAAGAAGTCCGGGGTATTCGCGACCCGTCAACCACAGGCGGATGGAACTGGGGTAATCTTCGCAGCGTCAATTACTTCCTCGATAATTCTTATAAATGCCAGGATGCGGCAATAAGAGTGAAATATGAAGGTATTGCCCGGTGGTTCCGCGCCAATTTTTATTTTTACATGGTCAAACGATTCGGTGATGTGCCCTGGTATTCGCATGTGCTGGGCGAAACCGACAACGAGCAACTCTATAAAGGACGCGATCCGAGGGCTTTAGTCATGGACTCGGTTCTGGCGGATATAAATTTTGCCGTCGCAAACTGCCCCACGGATAAAAAGACCTACGAGATAACGAAATGGACGGCTCTGGCGCTGAAAAGCCGTATCTGTCTGTTTGAAGGCATTTTCCGCAAGTATCACGGCATATCGGGAAGCGAAAAGTTTATCGACGAAGCAATCTCGGCCGGCGATGAACTTATCAACAGCGGCCAGTACAGCATCTATAACGGTTCAGGGCCTGATGTCGCCTATCGCGACCTCTTTACCTCCATCGACGCCATTTCGCAGGAAATGATACTCGCCAAAGGTTACAGCGTTTATTACAATATCACTCACTGGACAAACTCACAGACGCTTGCGGCTTCGCTTGGTCAGAACGGGCTTGAAAAACAGCTGATTGATTCTTATCTTATGGACGACGGCAGCCGCTTTACCGATATTCCCGATTACGACAAGAAAATTTTTGTGGAAGAGATGGTAGGGCGTGACAAGCGTCTGTCGCAGACTATCCGCGGACTCGGATACAAACGCATAGGAGGAAATGAAGTGCTGGCGCCGCAGTTTGGATACACCACAACCGGCTATCATCCAATTAAATACGTTTGCTCGTCGCAATACGACAACCGTAACAATGAGAACGACCTGCCGATTTTGCGTTATGCCGAAGTGTTGCTCAACACGGCCGAAGCGAAAGCCGAAAAAGGCACTCTGACCCAAGCCGACATTGACAGGACGATCAAGTTGATTCGCGCCCGTGTAGCTATGCCTAATCTCGACATGGCTGCCGCAAACGCCGATCCCGACCCCTTCCTTGCAGCGCAATATCCGCTTGTCACGGGCGCCAACAAGGGCGTTATCCTTGAAATACGCCGCGAACGCCGCGTTGAATTGGTACAGGAAGAGCAGCGATACCCCGACCTGATGCGCTGGAAAGCCGGCAAACAGTTGGAACGCCTGTCGAGAGGCATGTACTTCCCCGGACCGGGCGCTTACGACCTGACCGGCGACGGCGTGAATGATCTCATCATCCATGAAGCAAGCAATAAACCGTCGGCTGCCGAAACGGCCGGCATCTCACAGGTGCTCGAGATAGGCACGAACATCTTGCTTGAACATGGCACCTACGGCAATGCGGTCTGGCTTCCGAATGTCGAAAAGCATTGGGATGAGGACAAAGATTACCTCTATCCCATACCGTTGACGGAAACAATACTCAATCCCAACCTCGGTCAAAACCCCGGCTGGGAGCGGTAAATAAAAAAAAAGGGGTTGTTCCTTAATAGGAACAGCCCCTCAAAACATTATGAAAAAAAATTATTTGATTTCTTCGGCTGGAGCATCAACAGGAGCCTCGGCCGTTGCTATAACTTCATTCACTTCTTCTTTGACGGGAGCAGCCGCTTCTTCAACTGCCGCGGGAGCCTCAACAGCAACTTCCTCAACAACCGGAACTTCCGCCGGAGCCTCCGCTACAGGCGCTTCTTCAGCTACCGGAGCCGCTTCAACGGGCGCTTCCTCAGCCGTCGCTTCCTCAACTGGAGCAGGAGCTGCAGGCGCTTCTTCGGCTTTGGTCTCTTCCGCCACTTTCGCTTCTATTGCGGCTTTGGCCTCTTCCAACTGCGCTTTCTCCTCTTCTTCCTTCGCTTTAGCCTCTTCGGCCTTTGCCTTACGCTCGGCTTCCTGAGCAGCGGCTATTTCGGCGCGTTTCTTAGCAAGTACCTCTGCCTTAGCCTTGTTCACTTCTTTCTCGGCCTCAAGGAGAGCTTTCGCCGTACTGCGACGTTTCTCACGCTCACTGTCCTTAACTTTCTGCAATGACTGTTGCTTCTCTTTGAGCCAAGCCTCAAACTTCTCTTCGGCGGCAGCCTCGTCGAACGCGCCTTTCTTGACGCCGTCGAGCAAATGCTTTTTCAAACATACGCCTTCGCGCGAGAGAATCATGCGCGCCGTATCGGTCGGTTGCGCGCCCGTCTGTAACCAATACAAAGCCCTATCGAATTTCAAATTTATCGTAGCAGGATTGGTATTCGGGTTATAAGAACCTATCCTTTCAATAAATTTTCCATCTCGTGGAGCCCTGCTGTCTGCGATAACGACCTGGTAAAAGGCGTAACCTTTGCGGCCGAATCGTTGCAATCTAATCTTTGTTGCCATCTTTTGATAATTAAATAAAACTTTGTTTTTTGAAATTTCGAGGCGCAAAGGTACGGACTTTTTTTGACATGACAATGCAAAGTTGAAAAAAAATTTTTCGGAAAGGCAAAAATACATTACCTTTGTCCCTGATTTTTATGATAAAAGACTATGAGATTTTTTATTACAATATTAGTACTTGCCGCATCAATAGGGCAATCTGTGCAGGCGCAGGGCTACGAAGATATGATAATGAAGAGCTATCAGTACACCGATTCGGGCGATTTCCGTGCAGCCGAAGAATGTCTGAAAGCGGCAATGCGCCTTGAGCCGGCTAACAAATTTAACTTCGCGCTGCTGACCAATCTCGGCACCATCCAGCGTCGTCAAGGCAAGCTCGACGAGGCGCTCATCTCATATTCGGCGGCATTAAGCCAGCGTCCCGACGACGCGCTTATACTCACCAACCGCGCCGAACTATATACCGAAATGGACGAGAACGACAAGGCGCTCGCCGACTACAATAGCCTGCTCTCGAAGCAACCCTTGAACGAAAACGCCCTCTACAACCGCGGTATGCTATATATTAAACGTGGCGAACTAATCTTGGCGCAGGCCGACTTCGAGAAAATCATCGACAATTATAAGGATACCTTCCTCGGACGCTTCGGATATGCCGTCCTTGAAAAAGCTCAGGGCAACTATGACGAGAGCGAGAAAATATTGCTATATCTCATTGATAAACAGCCGGATAATCTGCGGGTACTCGAAGAACGCGCCGAACTCTATTTCCTGACAAAACGCAACGGACGCGCCATGGCCGACATTAACCGGGTCTTTGCCGGCGTCAAGGAGCCGTCGGCCGAGATGTACATGCTGCGCGGACGAATCAAACTCGCCCAGTATGAAAAAGCCTCCGCCGCCCTCGACTTCAAAAAAGCTCTCGAACTCGGATACGACAGGGATACCGTCGAGAGACTGCTGAAACAAACATTTTAACAAAAAAACAAATTTATGTTTTAAAACTAATAGTGATGCACTAATTTAAAAAAAATGTAACTAATTGATATAAAATATGTTACAAAGATTCTTTGATTTTACGATTTGATTTGAAAAAATAGTAACTGAAAGAGGGTGTGAGTTTTCCGCCCTCTTTAAGTTTATATTCAAAAAAAATCTTATATTTGCAGTCGTAAAAAATTATCATAAATAATAAAGTCATGAAAAAAAGTCTGTTATTTTCGGTTTTTGCATCGGCGCTGATTTTCGGCGGATGCAGTAATATAAAAGTCAGTGACGCCGTTTACTGCGTCCAAATCGATCCGTTGAAAAAAGCGTTCAAGGAGGAAATGTATTTTGAAGAAAACACTGATGCGGTGGCGGTTGCTAAAGGCGAAAACGCTACGTTTCAGTTTGTTTTCCGTAGTGTTTATCCCGTTACCGACCTGAAAATTGAGGCGGGAAGTCTGACTAAAGGCGAGCAAAAGATTGATGCCGGTTTGAAAGCCTTTGTGGGCTATATCCGTGCCGGAAAGCATACCGGGAATCATTCTAAGGACGCCGTTTTTCCCGTTTCGGACTATTATCCGGACTGTCTGAATGATGAGGAAATGATAGATGTGCCGCCGATGTCGAACCAGCCGGTTTGGGTGAGTTATGCCATCCCGAAAGATGCCGATGCGGGCGATTATACGGCCGAAATCGTGCTGACAGGCAAGACGGGCGGCAAACCGTTTCGCGTCGTTAAATCGGTGAAATCTAAGGTTTTCGATGTCGTTGTGCCCGAACAGACGCTGATGGTTACAAACTGGTTTTTCGGCTCATTGTCGAAAATGAACAACGACGATAAAGTGGAACCTTATTCCGACCGCTATTGGGAACTGATGACGGAACTGGCTCATATCATGCGCGATCACGGCCAGAATGTGTATCTTTTTCCGGGCGTCCCGTCTCTCTGCGACGCCAAACTGACCGACGGCAAGTATGCGTTCGACTTCACTAACTTCGACAAAACGATCGAACTGTTCCTCAAAGAAGGCAATATGAAACGGATTGAGGGTGGCCATTTGGGCGGACGTTCCGGAAAATGGGAATCGGAATTTGTGGTCAGTGTGCCGGGAGTGGGGGCGCGACCGATCGAAAATGATACTGCCCGCCTCTTCCTTTCGCAGTTCTTTCCTGCACTGTATCAGCATCTTGAAAGTAAGGGATGGGCGGATATATACATGCAGCACATAGCCGACGAGCCGACCGACCAGAACGCGGCATCGTACATCAAAATCACCGAATTTGTGAAGAAACAGATGCCGGGCACTAAAATCATTGATGCGGTGATGTCGCGCAAATTGGCAAATACGGTGGATATCTGGGTGCCTATTCTCGACCATTTTCATCACGATTACGATTTCTACCGCGAGCGCAAAGCTGCAGGCGACGAGGTATGGTATTACACCTGCACCGGTCCGCAGGGCAACTATGCCAATCGCTTTCTGGAACAGCCTTTGGTGCAGATGCGTATCCTGCACTGGCTCAATTACCGCTACGGCGCTACCGGCTACCTGCATTGGGGCTTTAACAGTTGGGACTTGAGCACTACCGGCGACCTCGCTAACGATAATGAAGATTGGCCGGGTGGCGACTGCTGGATAGTATATCCGGCTTACGGCAAGGTGAAAAGTTCTATCCGCCTGGAGGCTATGCTCGACGGCATTCGCGATTATGAACTGCTGAAACTGCTGGAACAGAAATCGCCCGACAAGGCTAAAGAACTGGCCGCAAGTATAGTTAAAGATTTTGACAGATACCAAAGTAATATCCGCATTTTCCGCGCCACCCGCCTTAAACTGTTGGAGGCGTGTTCTTCCGACTTGTAGTAAAATAGTCCGACGTTTGGTTTTCCAAAGCGTGAGATAGCTGTCATTACCGATACGAGTTGCCTAAGGGCGAGTCGTCGGCAATAGCATTAGCCCTCGAACTTGAAAACGTGTTGTTAAGACTTGACGACCTAATAATCGTCTTTGCTCGGAAAACTGATTTGCGGACTGTTGATTATCCTCAAACTGTCCTGCTCCGGTACGTCCACATTACCGAAATAGCAGTTGTTTAACAATTCGCCGTTAGCAGGCAGCCACTCTGTATAGACCGGATGTTTCCAATCGCGGATTTCAATCTTGCCTGCGCCGGTAGCCATGAATGTATTGTTTTTCAAACGGGCGCGAGGAACAATGCAGGCAGTATCGGCATTCGTATATATCGTGTTGTTGCAAATCAGGTTATTATCCGAAACGTTACCTACGATAAAAAGAATATGGGTATGGTCGTTTACGCTGATATTATACCGCGCCACATTATCAAAGGTCGAACCCATGACAAGTAGAAGACCGCCACGGTTGTTGCTGCTGTAATTATATTGTACCGCGCATTGTTCACAGCCCAAATCAATGTCGTATGCCATACCGTCGAAATTGCGCTCAAGTCTCTCTGTATCATACACTTCGTTGTATTGGATAATACCTCTGTAACAGTGATGAAACCAGACGGAAGCGGCGCAGTAAGCCCAGTATTCCTTTTCTTCCAAAGCGGGATGACCGGCTTTTTTACAGGCGCGCCTAACGATATTTCGCTCTACTAACGGCGCTTCGGAACCCATAATAAGGATGGCGTCTCCGCCAATATCCGACAGTTCGTTTTCTCGTACTACCACGTTTTTGGAAGGAATCAGTTCTTTCAGAAAAAGACCTTGAATGCTTGGAGACGGGCTTGCTGTTGTCCAAACCAAAATACCGCACCTGTCCACACCGCAGATACGGTTGTTTTCTATCAGCACATCCTCGAAACCGGTTTTGAGATTTGCGCTATGACCGTATGGATTTTCAACGCCTTTCTTGCCGGTCAACTTGTCGCTCCACCCCGGAACGCCTATCCAGATGCCGCCGCTCTCATAAACTTTCATTCTGCTGTAGATGTTGCGTACCACGCAGTTACGAATTACGATGTGCTTCAATACCCGCTCTGCTGTTGTGGCAATAATATGGATACCCTGAAAGATTGGCTTCTCAATCGTTAAATCGTCCTTTGTAGCGCTTGCTGTTACTTCTATAGATGTTATTTCCCAATAGTCCTGATTTTCAAGTTGGAACACTGCGCCGGGTTTGTCCAAAGCATCTATCACCGGTAGCGCCTCGCCGCCGTATTTTGCGACGCATACAGGCTTGCCGTCGGCGCCCGAACCCTGCGGACGCAGTTGCCCGTACCACTTGTCGCCTGAGTGAAACAGGATGCTGTCGCCGGGCAGGAAAACATGAGCGTTGACCTTTTCCAACGATTTCCATGCCTTTTCAGACGTCAAACCGCTATTGGCGTCATTGCCTGTGGAGGCGCTTATGTAATAGTTACGGGCGCTTTGTGAAAACTGTATGTTAACCCACAGGAACAAGAAAAATGCGAAATGTTTCATTGCAACAGGAATGTGTGAGAGCCGGAGCCTGATTCCACAACAACGAAACCGTCTGATAATTTGCCTTTTACGGGTTTGCCGTCAATGGTAAGTCGGTATTTTCTCTCCGACAGACCTGAAAGAGGAACCCATACTTCGGCAACGGCGTTTGCCGGTATTTCAACAGCCATTTCAAACCGTGTTCCCGGTTGATTATCAAACGATACGCGCACGTTACCGCGTATGGTTGGGGTTAAGATAGACGCATTAGCGAGCGTTGAGGGCTGCGGCTTGATGCGGATGCGTTTGAACCCCGCTTCCAAAGGCTCGACGCCCATCAGTTTGCGGGGGATGATATTGGCAGGCGCCGCGCCCCAAGCGTGGTTCCAGTCCTGATTGGTCTTGTATTTGTTGTCCCATGCTTCGAGGGTGATGGTAGAGCCGACGCGCAGCATGTTGTACCAACTGCGGTCGTCGGTAGCGGTCAGCAGTTTGAGACCGTAGTCGGCGTCGCCGCTCGCATACGTCGCATCAAGCAGATATTGCGAGCCATAGACGCTGCACGCCATGCCCCGCGAGCGGATGAACGCCTTCGACGCTGCAACATGTTTCGCAGGCGTAATGCCGAATGTGAGCGGCAACATATTACTGTGCAAGGCATTATGCTCTGTTTCAACTCCGTCTTTGTAAATGCCTTTTTGTGGGTCAAGGAGTAGCTTATTTATCTGTCCCTTAACCCTTTCGGCTTCTTTGGCATAAAAAGCCTTGTCGTCGGCAAAACCCAGTTCGTCGGCTATAAGGCTCATCAGGCGCAGATTCTCATAATGGAACGCATTGACGACAGTGTTGTAGTCGGTAAAAACAAAGCCGTCGGATTCGCCTTTCGCACCGAAGCCGCCTGCCTGGGGCCAGTCCACTATGTCACGCACATCGCCGTTAGCATGTATTTCGCGTTTCACTTCGGGCGTCAACTTGCCGGTGCGCGTGCTTATCAAACCGTTAGCCTCTCTTAATGCAAGCAATGTCTTTGGTTTCAGCTCGTTATAATATTTGCGAAGCGATTCCGGATTGCCGGTATATAAATAGTCGTACCATGACATCAATACTGAGTGCAGAAACCACTCGGTTGGCCAGGTTGTGTTAAAGAGCAAATATTCATTTGAATATCGGGCTATGGAATATTCGCGGGCGACGGCATAGTAGCCTAACTGGTTGATGAAAGCGTCGGCTTCGTAGGGTATGCGCTCGCGATCGCCGTCAACAAAGACGCCGCAGAACGAGGTCGCTTTCATCGAATATTTACACAGTTCCCAAACTTTATTCAATACAGTATCAGAGGAATGGAAATATGCGGCATTGTCGTCAAACGGGTAGTGCGCCATCTGCCTCACAAGCGCTGTCGGTTGTAATGGTTTGCCATAGTTCTCAATTTCGCAATAGCGGAACGGCAGTACTTCGCCGATGTAGTCGGGCATTTTCACTGCCGCATTGCCGGTGTTGCGTCCATCGGGGCGCATCTTTACAGTATATGTGTGGATTCCTGCAAGTAGCGGTAACCGGTACGACGCATAGCGGATAGTGCCGCCCGGACGGCGGTCTATCGCATCACCTCGCAGCGTCTCGCCAAGATGCACTGTTACCGTGTCGCCGCCATGTTCCGACGCCAGCGTCAGCCGTAGCTTGGCGAAAGCGTCGCGTCCGAAGTCAACAAGTCGATTTCCGGCGCTGTTAGTCGCGATGCTTACCGGCGTCTCGTCGGTGAGCTGCAACGGGTAACGCGCCGTAGCGCCGTCGAGCGTCGCGGCTGTGCGAAAGGCTTTCGGCGCAGATAACGCACTCTCGTTGCCGTGGTTGTCCCATGTCTTGACTGCCCAGTAATAGACAGTCGAGGGCTTCAGCGGCTTGCCGTCATACTGCACGGCGACGGAGTTATCGCTGTCAATGCGTCCGCTGTCCCATACGTCGGCGCTGTCTTTGGCAAGCAAAGCAGGCGTTGTGGCCATCAATATCCTGTAGCATGTCTGCAAAATGTTGGGCGTTGTGCTGTTCACTACCCACCCTAAAAAAGGCTTCGTAGAGCGTATTTCCGCAATCTGATAGCGCTCGACGGTTTTTGTAAGTTCGGAAAGAGCCACCGTGGAAGGGTATCCGTCGAGGAAGACGCGGTCGGTATGTTCCAACAAATCGGTAGTGAGATTAGTAGGCTTCAATGCCTCGCCGGTTTGCGCCGCAACATTCAAGCCTGCGGCAAGTAAAATACAAATGAATACTTTTCTCATATTATGTAAATTAGTTATATTTTATTTCTCGTCCGTCGTCAAGTCTCAATTTCTTGATTTTAAGCGTACCGTACAAGACTTTCAGATCTACTTCACTGTTGCTGATTTTACATGTTCCCCATGCGTATCCGTTCGACCAGAAGTATGTTCCGGGTTTGGAAGTAAATTCCATTATTCCGTCAATTCCCGACCAGTGGAAACCCGATAAGGCGGGAATAGCCGACCATGACGCCATGGAACGGGCATAGTGATGTCCACATTCGGGTTCGCTGAACGGATTGCGTTTGGCTCCGTCGTGGCGGGCGCGGATGGCTTTGATGACCGTAAGCGCATCAGTTTCATTACCTTCGTAAATCATACCAACGGCAGCGCAGTATTCAAAGCCTGTCATGACCTCGGCAAAATAAGGAAACGGCGTAGTAAGTCTCCCTTTAGGCCATGATGCCATTAACAAGCCTGCTTCGTCGCCCATGACATACGAGCGCATATTGTTGAAATGACGGCTGAAATCAGGAACGAAATTGTTCTTCATGATACTTTTCAGAGTTGTTTGAACATGCTGTTTGTCAGCAAGATAACCCAGTCCGCAAATATGCGCCATATACTGTCCTACCAACTGGTCAACGAGGCAACCTTTGCCGAGTTGGAAGTCGGGAATGTTGTTTTCGTTGTCTAAAAATTCAAACGTCTGCGGGTCGGTTATTTTATGCTCGTAATAATCGCCGTTAAAGAGGTTGGCGTCCGTCCAGCGACTGCCTTGTTCGTAAAGTCGGCGACATTTTGTTGCAAAAGATTTGTCTTTCATCGCTTTAGCCATCTGTTCGGCAGCTTTCAATGCTCCAAGATACCAGAACTGCATCTGTGGGTTCGGGCCGAAATAATTGACGTCCATAGTATTGTGCTGAGAGCCTTCCATCACGCCGTCCTGATTACCGTCCCAACCTTTTTCTACCCATGCATACGAAAGGGCTTTTTTTATCTGCCCCCAATTTTTTTGAAGGAACTCATTATCGCCTGACATCTTCCAGTCGCGGTATGCTTTCATTATGCAACCCATCTGACCGTCGGCAGCGGCGCTGTTGCCTTTGGATGCTTCCGAAAGGGGTAGCGCGGCGCGAAAGTTCATCAGACCGTTATCTTCACGTAAAGCGTAATTAAGTTCCACGTCACGCATTGTCAGGGCTAACTTACCAAACAGGAACGCCGTAGCCGTTTCATAGTTCCAAACGTGTGTACAAGACCCCATACAGGAACCATAGCGATCGAATACGCCTTCCCAACCCATCAAATGACCGTCGGGAAGTCGAAACACCGTCTGAGAACGCAATGTGGCAAGGTTAAATAAAGCCGCTTCTTTAATCTCATCGGGATAAGACGATTCGAGTAATGCGTTCACAAACAGTAATGTTTGACGTTCAAATTCTGGTATTTGAGGTATTATTTGCAGGGCAGCCTGCCATGAATCGGGATATTTGACGCTGTAATAATTGCCGACAACGGTTGACGACCATGACTTGCGGTTTGGAAAGTTCCATGTCAGATAAAAGGTGAATGTCTCGGTTGTGCCTGCCGCAACGGTTTTCTTTACGGCCAAAGAAGCCATCGGGTCGCTCTCGGTAACCGGTTCGGTTCGCTCGGTTAACAGCCCGTCAGCGCTGAAATCATCCCAGAAATTAAGCATGGAATTACTCCAATTGTTTGATTTTGAAGATGTACGATATGTTACCGCCCCTTCCGCAGGAGTCACTAAACTCATATTACCATAAGCCGTATCGTTTTCAGGCACACTGTCGGAAGTGAAATAAATGCCTTTCAGACCATTCATTTCACGATATTCATTCCTGTTGTAACGCGCTCCGTCGGGCATGAAATCGCCTTTCCAGTCAAAGTGAAAGCGACTGCCGTCTCTCCCGATGAAATTACGTATTGAACCGCAGACGGAAACTTCCAACGGCTGATTTCCCGTATTGGTAACTTCATATCTTAAAATGGCTATCGGCAACCCGCTGTTCTCCTCGTCACCGGGTATAAGCGGGTTGAAACCTTTGATTTTTACCTTTACGGGAAGATTGTCATCCGTCAGATTGACCTGTCCGAAAGGGTATGCGGCATCAAAAGAGGCATGTGAGAATCGAGGCAGTCCGTGGTGATTGACGGGTCGCCCCTCGGCATGCAGATATTCGAAGTCATATAATGGACCTTCAAGCAAGGTTGTCGTGCCATTGCCGGCAGCAGGCTTGATATAGACGGCAAAAAACGGCGCGTCATTACCCGTCTGTATGGTACCGTAACCTTTGCCCGGTACGTTCATGATTTCCCAGTCGCGCAGTTCACCCCTGCCGCCAAGCGAAACGGTTCCAGTGCCTATACCTCCCAACGGAAGCGCTATTCGGTACAGATGCTGTTGGTCGTAATGTTTTAATACAGGCCATGCCTGCGATGACTGCGCTATAGATGCGGTCGATACTACGATTCCCATAAAAAATAAGATAAAAAATACTGTCTTTTTCATTTTAATATGATAATTATTGTTCATAAATACTACTGATGCACTAATTTGTTAAAAAAATCAACTAAAATAACAAGAGTTCTATTAGATGTTTCATTTTTATAGTAATTTAATTGTTCTTGCTAACCATCTCATTAAGAAGACGTTGTAAACGCGATAGGCTGTTTTGTCGGGGTTTTCGAGGGTGCAAACCATCTCTTTGTCGAGCAGTGCGTTCAAAGCCGATTTCACCGACGAGGCGGCGCCGATGTTGTATTTGCGCAGGAAATCTTTCGCTTGCGGCTTGGTAACAATGCCTTCCTTGGCTATGCCGACAAGCAGTCGCCACTGCACCGGCGCGAGCAGACTGCGATACTGCATAAAAGTCGTTTGCTGTATCCGCAGGCACTCGTCGCACACACGCTTTACTACGTCAATGCCGATTTTCTTCTCGCCGTCGGCAAAGATAGCGTTGCAAACAAACTGCGTATAGTACGTATGACGCAATGTCCAATCCAAAATAAATGTAACCGCCTCACTGTCAATGCTTCTCTTGTGGAGCGCGAACTTTTCTGTGATAAACGCGGCATATTTGTCAGCCGTGATTTCGTCAAGTCCCATTGTGAGCGTGCTGCTAAAGAACGGGCGGTTGGCAGTGTTGAACATCTCAAGCATCAGATGCTTCTTGCTGCCGCAAAAGATGAAGTTCGTGTTCGTTAGCGTCTGAACAACAGTGCGCAGCAATGCCTCGGTCTTTTTCTCCGGATAGTCGGCGACTTGGGTGAACTCGTCAATCGCTACGATAACTTTCTGATTTTGAGAGTCTAAGAACGTCAAAAGTCCTTTCAGCGTCGTTTCGTATTCCGCTGGCGTAACGTATTCAAAACGAATTTCGGGCGTTCCTGACAGCGCATCGTATGTGATGACCGGACGGAAACCCATCAGTAAATCAAAGAACTTGCGCCCTATGCCCCGTTTCTTGGGAAAACGCTTGAAAATAGCCGCCGCCAACTCTTCGGTAAACTCTTTCAAGGTGCCGGTAGCGAAAATATCGGCATAGATGCAGGCATAATTTTCGGCTTCCATGTCCTCAAAAAAACGGTGAATAAGCGCCGATTTTCCCAATCTTCGGTTAGAAAGAAGCGTAATATTTACCGAATTTTGAGCGTATTTTTTCAAAAGAGCAAGTTCTGCTTCACGGTCGCAGAAATACTCTTTCGAGATATAATTCTCTGTTAGAAAAGGAGATAGCTCTTTTTTCATTTTCTTTCTTATTAAAAATCATGCTGCAAAGATACAAAATTTTTATGAATTTCATCATGTTTTTTTAGTTACGAAAATTTCGTTACGAAAAAAACGTGATGAATCTCAAACCTCAAACCCCAAACTCAACAACCTCCCCGACGGAAGTCTCAATGACCCAGACGCCATTCTCTTCCTTAACTTCTCGTTTGCATTTGAGAGCGTTGTTAGCAGGTTTCGCCATACGCAAAGCGCCGCCTTTCTCCGATTTAATCACGATGTGCACCACCGCGCCGTCTTTCATCTCAGCTGAAACGAGGAAAGCGCCGATGGCTCGTAACTGGCTGAAAGACACGTCTTTCCAGTCAGAAGGAATAGCCGGAAACAGCCTCGCAACCCCCGTATGGCTTTGCAGCAGCATCTCTTGAATGCCCGACGCAAAAGCAAAATTACCTTCGAGTGTGAAAGGACGATATGTGAACTTGGAATAGCCCTGATTAGTCTGGTCGCCGTTGGCGTGGAACGTGTTCGGCAGACAGAAATGCTCGGCAAAGATGCGCAGAGCGAGCGCCGCGCCGTCGCCATCAAGGTTGCGGGCTTTAATGTTGCCGAGCCAGCTGTAGGAATAACCACACCATGCGTCAGGTCCGTATTGGTCTAATTTTCCGATAGTTGCTTCAATTATGCGGGCATCGGCTTCGCCATTGCTGCGGTCGAGCAGGCCAAGCGGGTGAATAGCAATCGCGTTCGAGAAATGGCGGTGCGATTCGTTATAGGGAAAGCCTTTGGCGAAAGTCAGAGCGCTGTCTTCATCAAGGTCGTAATCAGTCCATTCCGAAAGAATTGTTTGCCAGCGCGCCGCTTCGTCGTTGAGTCCGAGTTCGCGGGCGCATTTTTCAGCTGCCGAATAGATAAAGCGTATCAGTGCAAGGTCGAAATTAGTAGTAGTTAAGAACCATGCTTCTAAAGAGTTATTATAGATTTCGGGGCTTGCGCTGATGGTCAGTTTGCGTTTGCCGTTTTCATCGCGGACGGCGACTTTGTCGAATAGGACGGCCGCTTCGCGCATGTACGGATAGGCGCGGGTTTTAAGAAACTCACGGTCAGCCGAATAGAGCCAGTGAAGATAGAAATGCTGCGCCAACCACGCGACTGTTGTGGGTTGCAGCGTGTATTGCGCCCATCCGGCAAGCGGTTCGCCCTGAAGCGTCGCAACTCCCGGCACTGCCAAGCCCTCTTCCAAGCCGAAAAACTCTTTTGTATAGCGTCGGTTGGCAGGCATGGTCTCCCACAGCCAGTTGAGGTATCCCGATTCTTCTTCAAGATGGTTGCCGATATAGCATGGCCAGTAACTGAGTTGGGTGTTCAAGTCGTGGTGGTAATCGCCTTTCCATGGCGGCAAATTACCGTTGTCGGCGGTCCAGACCGCCTGAAGCGATATCGGCGGCGAGTAACTCCGAGCCGCAGAGCCGAGTTTGTACAT
>JAISUX010000116.1 GCA_031271805.1 Tannerella sp. | reverse complement strand
TTGCCTCCGTTGCCCGTCCGTTTAAAGAACTCAAAGCCTTCAAACGCGTTACGCTCAAACCGGGAGAATCGCGCAATGTAGAGTTAGTACTTCCTTACCGCAGTTTCGGTATGTGGGATAAAGACATGAAGTTCGTTTACGAGCCGGGCGTTTTCGATATCATCATCGCTAAAGATGCTGAAAATGAGATTTTTAAGGAGAAAATTGCTCTTGAGAATTAGGGTTATAGATATTAACCCCCAAACCCTAATATAAATAATAAATAGCCCCCGCTTCCAACTTAAAAAGGGAAACGGGGGCTTCTGCTGTAAATAAAAAAATATCCAATGTGTTCAAAAAATATAATATCAAATTATGTATGTTATGTATGTAATCATTCCAGGTATAATTATTAATCTTATTTCTGTTCGACGCGACAAATATATGAATAGTTTTTAAATCCGCAAAGTTTTTTGACGGGAAAAACATACAAATCAATGTGAACTGATTATCCTTTACATGCGTCGAGTTTTTTACCGCAGGTGCAAATAAAAAACCTTCAGGCTTAGATTCCCAACCTTCGGAACCCGCATTAATACAAAAAACTGACGTGAGGCGACCAAAAAACAGCCCCCGCTCGCCTTATCACAAGGTCGCGGGGGCTCTTCTATCACTAAAAAAAATTATGTTAGTTCTGTCGTATAAATACACTTTTCTCTTCATTGTCAAAGGTCATTTTATTGCCTTTCGTCGAATATGTCACGCTAACTCCCTAAGATATTGTTTCTTATGCTTGTGTACGCGTTCATTTTTTTGACGCCGCAAATTTATGAATAGTTTTTTTAATTTGCAAGTTTTTTTACAAAAATAATTATCTTTGCGGTCTTGTAATTTATTAAATCGTATTTGGCTATGAAAAAAATGTTTTATTTATTATCGGTTTTATGCTTGTCTTGCCTCCAGGGACTGCGTGCGCAAGGCTTCGGGATTAATGAATTGGGGTATTTCCAACTCAAGGGGGTCGATGTGATGGTCTTCGACGATATTTATCCCGAAGGGCACCAGAGCGGCGTCAGTCTTATCATGCACGGCAACAGGGTTGCGACCAATGGGGACGTCCGCTTCGAGGCCACTCCCGGTCAGTGGCAGCCCGTACCCGTCCAACGCCTCAGGAATGTGGATGCAGGGGCGAATACAATTACTACACTGCTCAGTTTCCCCGATACTTCACGGCATCTCACCGGGTTTAACCCTATGATATACCCTGATTTCGAGTTCAGCTATACTGTGACCGTCCTGGGCGAAGGCCGCTCTATAATTATCTCCGTAGATTTAGACCGCCCCGTTCCGGAGAACTTCCTTGGCAAGGTAGGATTCAATTTTGAGCTATTCCCAGGCGCTCTTTTCGGCGAACCTTGGATGATGGACGACATTTCGGGCATTTTCCCGCCGCAGCCTAACGGCCCGCTCATGAATCTAACGCCGAACTACTCCCATACGGGCAATTTCAACCCCGCCGGGCTTGCCGACAAAGATCATCTTTCAGGCCATAACCAAGGCTACAGCCCCATCAAAGCCGATGACCTTATCGCAGAGCCGTACGCCGTCGGTAAACGCTTAATAATACGTCCCAACGATCCTCACAACCGGTTTATGATAGAAAGTCAGTCCGGAGACTTGAAGCTCTACGACGGCCGTATGAACCATAACAACGGATGGTTTGTCGTGCGCTCCGAAATCCCCGCCGGAGCCACCAAAGAAGCAGTCAAATGGATCCTTACGCCTAATATTGTAGAAGATTGGCTTTATCAACCCGTCATACAAACATCCCAGGTGGGCTACCATCCCTCCCAGGCCAAAACCGCAGTTATAGAATTGGATAAACACGACGTCTTGCGCCATAAACCAGTATTAATAAAACTCACGGCCGAAGGCGAGAGCGAAATATTTTCTTCAGAAGCTAAGGAATGGGGTGCGTTCTTACGTTATAACTACCTTAAATTCGATTTCTCACACATCAAAGACGAGGGTTTATATTATATAAAATACGGAACATCTTTGTCTTCAATCTTCCGGATCTCGCCGGACGTCTATGACCGCGGAGTTTGGCAGCCCGTACTGGAATATTTCCTCCCCGTCCAGATGTGCCACCTTAGGGTCAACGAGAAATACCGCGTCTGGCACGACGCCTGCCATCTCGACGACGCCCAAATGGCCCCCACGAATCTCAATCATATCGACGGATATGTCCAGGGAGCCTCAACCTTAACCCGTTTCGAGCCTCATGACCTTGTATCCGGGCTAAACGTCGGCGGATGGCATGATGCAGGCGACTTCGATCTCCGTGTCGAATCCCAGGCGGGCGAATCCTATATCCTTGCCTTGGCCTACGAGGCATTCAGCATAGATTATGACGCCACATATATCGACCAAAATCGCCGCCTTGTCGAAATACATCAACCCGACGGCAAGCCCGACATCCTCCAACAGGTCGAGAACGGCGTCCTTTCCGTCGTCGGCGCCTACAAATCCCTCGGACGCCTCTACCGGGGCATTATCTGCAACGACCTCAGACAATATGTAATGCTTGGCGACGCAGCCGCGATGACCGACGGCATCCCCGGCAACGCCGACGACCGCTGGATCTTCACCGAGGACAATCCTTCGCGCGAACTCACCACCGCCGCAGCTTTGGCGGCCTCCTCGCGCGTCTTAAAAGACTTCAACGACAGCCTCAGCATCCAATCACTCATCACAGCCCGCTCACTTTTCAAAGAAGTCCAAGCCCCCGAATCCGCCAAAGCAGCCAAAATACAGGCCGCCGCCGAGTTATTCCTCGCTACCGGGGACAGGGAATACCGCGATTACCTTCTCCATGAGACCTCCTTTATCTCCGCCAACATCGAGCGCGTAGGATGGTTCATCGGAAGGGTAGAAAAAGCCATCAACGACAAGCAATTTACCCGTTCAATACGCGACGCCCTGCCCGCCTTCCGCGACAAATTAGCCGCCCAAGCCGCCGAAACACCCTACGGCATTCCATACAGGCCGAAGATATGGGGCGCCGGATGGGATATCCAATCCTTCGGCTATCGTTATTATTTCCTCCACAAGGCATATCCCGATGTTTTCGCGCCCGACATCGTTTTCAACGCCCTCAATTTCATACTCGGATGCCACCCGGGTTCCAACACCGCATCCTTCGCTTCGGGCATCGGCCAACGCTCCGCAACCGTAGGTTATGGCCTTAATCGCGCCGACTGGTCGTATATCCCCGGCGGCGTTGTATCAGGGACAGCCCTCATAAGGCCTGACTTCCCCGAACTGCTGACTTTCCCCTACCTCTGGCAACAGGTCGAATATGTCCTTGGAGGAGGCTCGTCGCATTATATGTTTTTAGTCCTTGCTGCAAAACAAATTTCAAACTACTAAAATTTTAATTAAACCATCCGGAAATTCTTAAGTCAAATGTTAAAAGCAAAAGAGAGATGTTTTGAATGAATTATTGACATTTTAAACTTACAGCTATGAAACGGTTATTTTTTATATTAGGTTTAGCGGTCGTCTTTGGGACGGCCAATATGGATAGGGCGGCAGCAGAGGTCAGGGTTAACATCAATATTGATATACAGCCCGCCTGGGGTCCTTCGGGATATAATTACGCAGAGTTTTACTACATTCCCGAAATCAATATCTACTACGACATAGTTAATCGTTTGTTCTGGTATCCGCTTGGCAATCGTTGGATGTCGGCGGTTTATCTCCCGCTCGAATACGCTTACTATGATTTTTATTCGCTCTACAAAGTTGTGTTGAATAATATCTTAAGTCCGTGGAGATTTAATGTCAGGCACAGATCTTTGTATGCACATTATTGCTACAATTACCGTCAGGTTCCGATCTATTACATGTCCGACCATCGTTATTATCGTGCCAGGAACAACTATCACGGCTGGGTTGAGCCGCGTTACATGCCTCGCGACAACGGGCGTCCTGCTTACCGGGATTTCTCAAGAAACGAACATACCGCAAAGATCAACCGCGATGCGCCGCGAAGGCCTGCCGACAACCGCGCTTCGGCTGACAGAAACATAGCCGGCAACTCGACGCCGAACCGCACCGGCAACATCAACAACAATCGAAGCAGTGCAAACGAAAGGACAACTCCTATCGCGAGCAACAACCGCAGCAACGCAAACGCAAGGACAACTCCGGGCACGAGCAATAGCCGCGACAGAGCGAACACCGGCGTCAGCGAGCGAAATAGCAGTCGTAACAACGCACCATCGGCCAAAAGCGCACCATCGAGCGGGAAGAGCAACGGCAATTCATCCGTAAGCAGCCGTAGCCGCAGCAACGATAAACCAACGGCTTCACGCACGTCGGGTAGTGCAAACAACAACACACGCCGCTCAGAAAGCGGAAGGACACGAAATTGACAGAGGTACTATTATAAGTTTATAAGGCAAAAGATTGTACAGGGAAAGTTTTTTTATGGAATGATATCCATAGTCATTATGTAATCATTCATGTAGAAGCCGTGGCCGATATAATGGTCGCGGCTTCCGTATTGTGTCATGCCGATGTGGCGGTAAAAACCGACGGCGGGGTTCTCACGGTTGACGTAGAGTTCGATAGTGAACGCCGACGGGTGTATCTTGCGAATATAATCTATGCCTTGCTCGAAGAGGTAACGGCCGAAGCCCTTTCCTTGCAATTCGGGCAGGGCATAGATTTTCTGGTAGATAAAGACGTTCGGCGATTTCTTTTCAATAGAGAGATAGCCGGCCGGTTCGCCGTCGGCAAAGGCGAGCAGGTAACGGTGTCCCTCCTCGGTCATCTGCTTAAGGATGTTATCGACCGAATACATCATCTCGAACATATAGTCCAACTGCTCGTCCGACAGGATAGACCCGTAGGTGGGCGCCCAGATTTTCGATGCTATGTCGCGTATCAAGGCGCAATCGTTAGTGTCGGCTTCTCTGATTGAAAAATTCACCTTACAATCCTTTCCCATGGCAGTTTTTGTATTTCTTACCGCTACCGCATGGGCAGGGGTCGTTACGTCCTACGCGCTTTTCGACACGTACCGGCTCGCGGTTGACCTGCTGCGGGCCGACGGGCGGGCGGTTGCCCTGCGGATAGACGTTGCCGCCTTCGCCGCCTCCCTTAGATGCCACTTCGTCTTTCTGCGTACGATAACGGCTCAGGTCGGTGCGCCGCTCAGGAGAGGCCTGGCGCACGTTTACGCGCTGCTCCGGCGAGTCCTCGTGTACCGGTATCTGCCCACGCATAAGGATTGAAACGGTCTTGCGGTTCATCGTCTCGACCATCGACTTGAACAGATTATAGGATTCGAGCTTGTATATGAGCAGCGGGTCTTTGTTCTCGTAGCTTGCGTTCTGGACAGAGTGGCGCAGATCATCCATCTCGCGCAGGTGCTCCTTCCATACCTCGTCGATGTTGTGGAGTATGATGGATTTCTGGAACGACTTGACAATGGCTTTCGATTGCGTGTCATAAGCCTCCTTGAGGTTGCAGGATATTTGATACATTCGTTTGCCGTCGGTTATCGGGATGAGTATGTTTTCATACATAGCTCCCTGGTTTTCGTAAACCTGTTTGATAACCGGATTGGCGACCTGCGAGAGGCGTTCCATGTGGCGCTTAAACATTTCGAGGGCGGCATTGAAGATTTTCGCCGTCGCGTCCTCGGCTTTCAGGCTGCGAAATTCGTCTGCCTGAATGGGACAGTCGATGGCGAGAGTGCGGAACAGTTCCATTTTGAAAGCGTCGTAGTCGCCCCCTTCGTTTTGTTCGGCGATAGCCTGCGAGGAATCGTAGAGGGTGTTCATCACATCGACGCCGATGCGTTCGCCCATCAAGGCGTGGCGGCGGCGGGTGTAAACTACGTTACGTTGAGAGTTCATCACGTCGTCGTATTCGAGCAGGCGTTTACGGATGCCGAAGTTGTTTTCTTCAACCTTCTTTTGTGCGCGCTCGACCGACTTGTTCAACATACCGGCTTCGAGTACGTCGCCATCCTTAAAGCCCATGCGGTCCATCAGGCCGGCTATCTTTTCGGTAGCGAAGAGGCGCATCAGGTCGTCCTCGAGTGAGACGAAGAAAACCGACGAACCCGGGTCTCCCTGGCGACCGGAACGGCCTCGCAACTGGCGGTCAACACGGCGGCTTTCATGCCGTTCGGTGCCTATTATCGCAAGACCGCCCGCCTTACGGACTTCTTCCGACAGCTTGATGTCGGTACCGCGTCCCGCCATGTTGGTGGCTATTGTGACAACGCTCGATTGTCCGGCTTGGGCAACGATTTCGGCCTCTTTCTGATGCAGTTTGGCGTTCAGGACATTGTGGGGTATGTGCCTCATATTCAACATCCTGCTCAGCAATTCGGAAATCTCAACCGAGGTTGTACCTACAAGCACCGGACGTCCGGCGGCGGTAAGTCTGCTGATTTCTTCAATGACGGCGTTGTATTTCTCGCGCTTCGTCTTGTAGATGCGATCATTCATGTCGATACGGGCGATGGGCTTGTTGGTAGGGATGACCACGACATCAAGTTTGTAAATATTCCAAAATTCGCCGGCCTCGGTCTCCGCCGTTCCGGTCATACCCGCAAGTTTGTGGTACATACGGAAATAGTTCTGAAGCGTGATGGTCGCAAAGGTCTGCGTCGCCGCTTCTACCTTGACGCGCTCTTTCGCCTCGATTGCCTGATGCAGGCCGTCGGAATAGCGGCGACCTTCCATTATACGGCCGGTCTGCTCGTCAACTATCTTGACTTGTCCGTCAATTACGACGTACTCGTCGTCTTTATCGAACAGGGAATATGCTTTTAGCAACTGATTTACGGTGTGCACACGCTCGCTTTTAACGGAATAATTAGTCAGCATCTCATCTTTTTTCGCCTGTTTTTCTTCGGGCGAGATTTGAAGATTGTCCACCTGCGAGAGTTCCGAAGCGATGTCGGGAAGGACGAAGAAAGTAGGGTCGTCGCTTTTGCCGGTAAGCAGATCTATTCCCTTGTCGGTCAGCTCGATCTGGTTGTTCTTCTCGTCGATGATGAAATAGAGTTCGTCGGTAGCCTCGTGCATACGGCGCATATTGTCCTGCATGTAGAGTTCCTCGGTGCGTAGCATGGCCGACTTGACGCCCTGTTCGCTCAAGAACTTGATGAGGGCTTTATTCTTAGGCAGACCTTTAAACGAACGGAAAAGGGCGAGCGCACCTTCTTCCTGTACGGCCTTGTCGTTGCTTTGCATTTTCTGTTTTGCTTCGGTCAATAGCTTGGTACACAGGTTTTTTTGTGCATTGACGACTATTTCGACATTGGGGCGGTATTCTTCGAAAAGTTGGTCTTCTCCCTTAGGAATAGGGCCTGAGATAATGAGCGGGGTACGGGCGTCGTCGATAAGGACGGAGTCCACCTCGTCAACAATCGCGTAGTTATGTTTGCGTTGCACAAGGTCTTTAGGGCTGATTGCCATGTTATCGCGCAGATAGTCGAATCCGAACTCGTTGTTTGTTCCGAAAGTTATGTCGGCATTATAGGCCTTACGGCGTTCATCGGAATTAGGTTTGTGCTTGTCGATGCAGTCCACCGACAGGCCGTGAAACATATAAATTGGCCCCATCCACTCGGAGTCGCGCTTCGAGAGGTAGTCGTTGACAGTCACTACATGCACGCCGTTGCCTGTTAGGGCGTTGAGGAAGACCGGCAGCGTGGCGACAAGCGTCTTACCCTCGCCGGTGGCCATCTCGGCGATTTTGCCTTTGTGGAGGACGACGCCGCCGAAGAGTTGCACGTCGTAGTGCACCATGTCCCATTTTATTTCGGTACCGCCGGCGACCCAATGGTTTTGATAAATCGCCTTGTCGTTCTCAATGCGGACGAAATCGTGCTCGGTAGCTAAGTCTCGGTCGAAATCGTTGGCTGTCACTACTATTGTCTCATTCTCCGCGAGGCGGCGGGCAGTGTCTTTGACGATCGAGAACGCTTCGGGAAGAACCTCCTCAAGGACATCTTCAAAACGTTCCATAATATCTTTTTCAATCTTATCGACTTCCGTCCATATAGATTCCCTTTCCTCGTAGGGCTTGTCGTCTATGCCTTCGCGAAGGGCTTCTATCTTGGCCTTCTCTTCCGACACATAATCCTGTACTTTCTTGCGTATTTCGGCTGATTTGGCGCGCAGTTCGTCGTTCGACAAGGCCGCTATCGACGGATATACAGCCTTGATTTTATCGACGTATGGCGTTATTTCCCTTAAGTCGCGCTGTGACTTGTTGCCGAATAGTTTTGTTAATATATCATTGAATCCCATATTTTCTTATATTTTATTGTTGTTAAATTAAATTTTTATTTCATTTTTATTCCCGACAAAGGCAGGTCTCTACACGCATTGGGTGCGCGTATTCTTAGTGCATTGGTTATTGTCGGAGCGATTTCGGTAGCGTAAACCGATTGCTCTAAATGTGTGGATTTCAGTCCGTTGCCAAAAAAGATAAGGGGTGTGATGACAGCGTTATTGCGGTGAATATCGCTTGTTTGTCCTGTACGTTCGTCCTCGACGCCCCAACCTGGTTGTAGTTCGATGATCAGGTCGCCTCGTCCGATATGATAAGTGCCGTATTTTAACGTTGCTGCGTTTTCGTTCCACTCTCCGGAGCGTAATGTGAGGTCGGTCGTGACTTGCTGCACGCCGCTAAATTCGGCTATGAACTCGGCCGCCTTGTCCTGTATGAGTTTGAGGTCGATTTTTTCATCCTCTATCGTCTTGTGGTCGAGGAAAATCTGGCGATCGTGATAGCCTTTTATCCAGTTTTTTTGTCCGTAGATTGCCCGCAGGTACATGTTGAGCATCGCCGTACATCGTTTTGGATGGAAAGTGCCTCCAATCGATTTGTCGCCGGTAGCGGCAACGACTTCCGTGTCGGTGTAATACCCTGTGCCTGTGACGATTATAAGAGTATTGGCGAAGCCGACTTTCTTCTCTATGGCGTCGAAAAGCGTGGCGAGGCTACGGTCTAATTCGTAGTAAATATCCTGGATTTCTTGCGTATAGCTATTATCCTGAACGTCGAGGAAGTTCCCGCCGTAATACGTAATTGCAAGATAATCAGGCGTTGCATGTTGTCCGAATCCTCCTTGCTCAATGAACTGAACAGCGAGGCGGCTGACTTCGGGATTGATATATGCCGAGGTCTTGAAACGCGGGTAACAGCCCACTTCACGTTCGTTAAAGGTATATCGGTAGGATTTTTTATCGCCGATATATGGCAATGCCGTGTATTTATCGGCATTAAGCAGCGGTTGCCAGACGATCGACGACAACCGTTGTGATAGCGATTCGGAGCCGGAGTTGAGTTTATCGACGTACTTGGGTATTTCCTTGTAGAAAGTTGTAGTAGCCCATTTGCCGTTGTAGTCGTCGAGCCAGAACGCGCCATCGGCGGCATGTCCGGCGGATATTATCGCGCTCTCGGCTTCGGGGGCGATGGCAAAGACTTGGCTGGCGCCTTTGGAAGCGATTTTAAGTTCGTCGCCGATAGTCGAACTCAACAAGTTTTTAGGCGAGAAATTCTGATGCGTATAGTTGCCGAGATAGTGGCTGTCGTGGAGGCAGGACTGACTTTCTTCTTTATCAATATCGTAGCGCGTGAGGCCGGTGATACTGTGGTAACAGGGGTTTGAGCCGGTGAAAATGGTCGCAAAAGCGCTTGCGCGGTCGAGGTTTGAAAACTCGAACTGCACATGTTTATAGACAACACCGTCGCTCAACAACCTTTTAAAGCCCCGTTCGCCGAACGAGTTTTTTAAAAAATCGAGGTAATCACCCCTCAACTGGTCGATAGTGATGCAAACAACCAATTTGGGCGCGTGCGATTGCTGCGCCTGCATGTTTGCCGCTACCAATACGGCTATCAGTGATGTAAAAATTCGTCTCATTTAACTAAATTTCTTATTTTATTCATTCTTCGCATATTATAAATCCCGGCTCCCGACCGTAATGCGAGCGCTCCAATCAGTGGTGCGAAAGCGACATTGAAATGTTGCATATAGAAAATCCATACCGCCGACATCCCGAAAATCGCGGCAAAGTTAATAAAATGATACCAAAAAGCCATCTTATTAAACTTTTTTACGGAAATGAGCGCTACGCCGACTAAATGAAACGGGTGCAGCCAGAGTATCGAAATGTTAGGAAAGATGCTTGGATGCACAGAGGCGAAACACAGGAAATAGAGCAGGCAACCGGCCATCCCTGCGATAAAAAACAGCACGCAATCGAGTGCGCGAAAGTACATTTTCAGGCGCCATTCGGTGAAAGTCAACAATGCTATAATGATAAAAAAAGCAATTGAAGCCGCAAGCGGTGTTGTGAGCGGTGACGGCGCCGGCGTTCTCTCAATCGAAGCATCGGCAAGGATATTGGTTTGTGAAACCAACATTCGTCTCATGCCGTCTTCGTCGATGATAATCGCCCTGTCGAGAGCTTTGCGCAGGTATTCGGGCAGGAAAAACGCCTCGTGCATTGTCATCACGCGGTCTGTAGGCTTCCCCAACACAAGGTCGCACCCAAAAGTTTGCCATGGGTGGTTGCGTGTGCAATAATTAATGGCATCGCGAAAGGTCTTATTATCAAGCGTCTTCACATATCGTATCATTCCGCGGATGTTCTTACTTATCATAGCTTCCGGTCTCGTGGCGCAGTTGTCGAAGAAGAAATTATACCTGTAAACCCGGTTTTCCGGCAACTCGTTATGCACGAGAGCCTGCCAAAGCGCCTCTTTTTCCTTCGGGAGCAGGTTCAAGACCTGTTCGCAGACTTCGCTCCCGCGCCAGGCGTATGCCGCCAAAAAATTTCCGAAATCCCCCGATGCAAGCCGATAATCCGTTTCTCCTTTGGCAAAACGATAGATAAAATTAGGCTTGGAAAAATCAAAAATCCCGTAATTAAAAACCCTGTCCAATCCTAATTCTCTGTCCGACACCCGGATAGACGTGTGCCCGTAAACGGTGTAAACGCCATCATCCGTAGGCGAGCAAGTCAGCAGACTGACCGTTGCCGAAGCGCTCAGTGAGGGTGCACCGGTTTGAGCCATTCCTGCTATCAAGGGCAAAGACAGAAGTATTGTAAAAAAAACTTTCATTTCTTTTTTTTGATATTTTGCCCGCAAAGATAGCTAAAAATTTTGAATTTGAGAAAAATATATCCCGTAGCGCACGCCACAGGATATATTCGCGAATTACCAATTTATTACTTATGAAAACCCTATTTTACGTCAGGATCGGGATCCTGTCCGAGTCGTTTGTTGATTTTTCCAAAATATTCATGCCTTATGCTGTCGATAGTCTGTTCCTGTAGATCTTTTAAATCCATATAGAAATCCATTGGTAAATCACCCAGAAAAACATTGTCGGGAGAGGCTAATTCGTAATTGAAATTGAGTACTTTTGCCGGCCCTTTAAGGCGTTTTTCACCGCCTTCGATCACCGACAGGCTGGCGTTACTGTCGTCTTTTGCCGTAAAGCTGTAGTTTTTGTTTCCGAAGCGCAGGAACAGCCTGACCAACTTTCCTTCGCGTTTGGTCTCGGTACCTTCGTCGGCTGCGTCTCGGTCTTTTTCGAAGGCGCTGCGAAGTTCCTTGACAAGGGCGGCGTCATTTTTGATAACGATATTGACGACCGATTTTACGAGTTTCTTTGTATCGGTGTCTTTTTTCATGACCGTGTTGACGTCAACCGTATTCATATTCTCGCATTTCTTGACTAATGCGTCGATGGTCGCCTGTGCGTACAGGTTTGCCGTTATGCTGCCTGCGAGTAGCAACAATGCTGCGATAAAAAATCTTTTTGCGTTCATAAATTTAATATTTAATTGTGAATGATGTTTCATTAATGTCGGCGGCGTCCGTGAAATCGCAGAACATAGCTTCAGCCATTTGTTCGATATGCCGCGGCGTGGCGATAATCTCATTGATTTCGTCCTCGAAGTTTTGCATTTCGTTCTGGATAGACTCGGCTTCGTAGAGCGTCGTTTCAAGCTCCGGGCGGATGCGGTTGAGATCGGTTATTTTCACCCCGTTGCGGATGATATAACTGCCTTCGTAGGGGTCGAAAGGCTTCAGGAAGTGCTTGTAGGCCACGAAGCCGAGTATCAGTACTGCCGCAGCAGCTGCGCAGGCTCGTAGCCACAGGTGCGTTTTGTGAGCCTCCGGCGGGCAGTCGGCAAGGAAGTCGCGCAAGTCGTCGGCTCGCGAGGCGAACTCGTCGGCCATCCCATACTTGAAGAATCGCATCACAGGTCGGTATTTTGCCAGTTCATCAGGCAAGTCGTCCCGGCTGAAATATTCGTACAGGCGCTTTTCGTCGTCGTTTGTCGTCTGTCCGTTGAAGAACTTTTGTAATAAGTCTTCTATTGTTTTTTTTTCCGTCATCATCTTTCTAATTTTAAAAATAATTCCTTAATTCGTTTGCGCGCTCTTGAGAGATTGACGCGGACTGCTTCGGGGTTGCTGCCGGTCAGTTCGGCTATCTTTTCCGTCTCAAGACATTCGATATGTTTCATCCTGATTATAGCCCTCTGGCTGTCAGGAAGTTGGTCTATGATACGCATGACGTTGGCGACGGCATCTCTGTTTTCGAGCCTTTCGTGGGGCATCTGCTCGTCGTCGGCCTCTTCGACGGAGTCTATTCCGGTCGTGTCACGACGGTCGCGGAGGCGGTTCAGACAGATGCGTTTAGCTATCTGCATCGTCAGCGCTTCGAGGCTGTTGTAGCGGTGCAGTTCGTCGCGATGCTGCCATAATTTGAGGAGCACGTCCTGCGCAACATCTTCGGCGTCAGACCTGTCGTTCAGCGTCCGCCACGCATACAACAGTACCGACCTGCGCAACGGCAATACTTTTTCTATGAATTGATATTGATCCATTCTATCTATATGACACACGAAAGGAGAAAACGTAACATCATATTTGAAAAAAAATCCGACAGTTTCACAACTCGGACGACCGGGAAATATTTAATTCTTAATTATCCACCGTGCAAGTCCACGCCCCTCGACGCTGAACTCGGCGCCGACTTTGATTAACTTTCTGCCGTCGGAGGTATATGATAGGAGGTAATCTTTGGTATCTATCTGTTTAATAGCGTCTTCTGCCGTGCCCGTAGTGTCCATTTTGAACTCGAAGACGTATATCGCGTCGGCGGTTTTGACTACCGCATCGGCGCGACCGTCGGCGTCTTTAAC
>JAISUX010000115.1 GCA_031271805.1 Tannerella sp. | reverse complement strand
TTATTCTTGTTTATTACCACCCCTTGGATAAGATAATCCTTATCGACGCCGCCCATATCTTCCGGCGTACCGTAACAAGCCTGAAAAACAAAGGCTATTGAGGTCAGGCATGATGCCCTGAAAAGATTCTGCAAAACCTTGCGTCCTGAAGTCCCTGATGTTCCCATACTATTTTTATTTTTAATTTTGATGCAAAGATATTTGTTTTTTCGGAATAAACAAAGTATTTTTGCCGCATAATTCTAAAAAATATTTATTACTATGATTTCAAAACAAAGAATTTTCTGTTTATTATCAGTATCACTTATCCTCATGGCCTCGTGCCGCAAAGAAGTCCTGCCGCCTCAGGCAGTCGGCCCGACGCCCTCCGAGAGGCAAATCAAATGGCATGAGTTCGAGCAGTACGCTTTCATTCATTTCACGACCAACACCTTTACAGACAAGGAATGGGGCTATGGCGACGAGAGCGAATCGGTGTTCAATCCTACGGCTTTCGACCCCGAACAGTGGGTTAAAACGCTCAAGGCGGCCGGGCTGAATGGCTTGGTGCTCACCTGCAAACATCACGACGGCTTCTGCCTCTGGCCGAGCGCCTATACCGAACATTCGGTCAAGAACAGCCCCTTCAAAGGTGGCAAGGGCGACGTTGTGCGCGAAGTATCCGACGCCTGCCGCAAGTACGGGCTGTTTTTCGGCGTCTATCTGTCGCCTTGGGACAGGAATTTCGCCAAGTACGCTTCGCCGGACTACATCACTTATTACCGCAATCAGCTGACCGAGCTGCTGACCAACTACGGCGAAATCACCGAGATATGGTTTGACGGCGCAAACGGCGGCGACGGCTACTACGGCGGCGCCCGCGAGATGCGTAAAATCGACAACCGCACATATTACGACTGGCCTAACACTCATGCCATCGCGCGCCGCCTTGCTCCCGGCGCCGTCATGTTCAGCGACGCAGGGCCTGACATCCGCTGGTGCGGCAACGAACGCGGTTTCATCGGCGATCCTAACTGGTGTACAATCAGCGCCGACACGCTCTACCCCGGTAAATCCGGCATAACCGGGCTGCTTAACCATGGTGACGAAAACGGCGACAATTGGATTCCCGCCGAGGTGGACGTTTCGATCCGCCCGGGCTGGTTTTACCATGCTTCGGAAGACGACAAGGTGCGCACGCCGGAGAACCTGTTCAAGATTTACATGGAATCCGTCGGACGGGGTTCGAGCCTGATACTCAATATCCCGCCCGACCGCCGCGGACTGTTCCACGAAAACGACGTCAAGGCGCTTTTGGGATGGAAAAAACTGTTGGACGAGGCTTTTGACGTCAATCTTGCTTACGGCGCCAAGGCTACAGCAGACACTTACCGCGGGAAATCGGAACTCTACGCCGCCTCCAATGCCATCGACGGCTACAAGGACACATATTGGGCGACCGACGACGGGGTGACGACCGGAACCATAGAAATAGATATGTACAGGTTGCGTAAAGTAAGCTATCTTGTGATTCAGGAATATATCAACCTCGGTCAGCGGGTGAAATCATTCGTCGTCGAAGCCCGGAAAGGCGGCAAATGGGAACAGTTAGCCGAAGGGACGACCATAGGATACAAGCGAATCTTGCCTCTTGGCGGCGTCGAGACCTCAGCCCTGCGCGTGAAAATAACGGCATCAAAAGCCTGCCCTTTGATCTCTAATCTGGAAATATATTAAACAATGGAAAAGTATATTTTAATCATTTTCTCGGTCGCTCTTTTTGCCTGCGGCACGGCGTCGAACGACAGGCAGGTGATCAATCTCAACGGCGAGTGGCAGGTCGCAAAGACCGACGGCGAATTGCCCTCGGAGTATTTGTCGATTGCGCCGGTGCCGGGCTTGGTCGATCTGGCCGCGCCTGCGCTCGACACGATAGTCGTTGAGCCTGTCGATGCCGCCAACACGCATAGCCGCCCTTCGTATGGCTACAAAGACGGCTGGTACTGGCACCGCCGCACATTTGAGATCGCGGACGCTTCGGCCGACGTCGTCCGCTTGAAAATTTTCAAGGCGAAGTACCACACGAAAGTTTATGTCAACGGGCAGTTCGCAGGCGAGAATTATTACTGCTTTACGCCCTCCTATTTCGACCTCAAACCCTTCCTGAAAGCCGGGCTGAACGAAATAATCATAGGCGTAGGCTGCAAGGAGCAACTGCCGGACACCATTCCCAACGGAGGCGATTTCGAAAAACAGCGCTATATACCCGGAATCTATGATAATGTTGAGATTACCGTCTCCGGGAAGCCGTTTATCCGCAACGTGCAATGCGCGCCGGATATTAAGAATATGCGGCTCCGCGTGACGGCCGAAATCGAGTCCGACAAACCCGACGGTTGGCGGATAAATTATGCTATCACCGAGAAATCGACCGGACAAACCGTCGCGAGCGGAAAAACAAAGAATATCAAGCCGGGCGACGACTGTTATATCGCCGATTTTGAGATAGATATGACTGACGCGACGCTGTGGACGCCCGAAACGCCATTCCTTTACGAGCTGAACTTGGAAACAGGCGCCGATGCTAAAACTACGACTTTCGGGATGCGCTCCTTCCGCTTCGACACCGAAAAGAAAATCGCTTTGCTCAACGAAGAACCCTATTATCTGCGCGGCACGAACGTCTGTATTTTCCGCTTTTTTGAAGATCCCGACCGCGCCTCCCTGCCCTGGGATGCCTCATGGTCGCGCAAACTGCACGAACGATTCAAGGATATGCACTGGGAAATGGCGCGTTATTGCATCGGTTTCCCGCCCGAACAATGGTATGATATTTGCGACAGCATAGGCTTCATGATCCAGGATGAATTTCCCGTCTGGGTGAGTTACGACAAACTGCCGGAAAATATGCAGCCCAAGCATCTTGCGGAAGAATACCGCCGATGGATGCGCGAAAGGTGGAATCATCCGAGCGTCGTTATCTGGGACGGCCAGAACGAGTCGGTCGATGATAAGCTGGCCGTGGCCATCAATTCCGTCCGGCGGCTCGACCTGTCGGATCGCCCATGGGAGAACGGCTGGTCGGCGCCGGCTGCCGCAACTGACGTCTGCGAATCGCATCCTTATCTTTTCAGTTCCTACATGGGCGGCCGGAAAGAACCGCCGGGAGGATACCGCAAGGAGCTGTTCGACACCATCCGACGCCCCGACAATAGCGCAAGCGAACATTACGGACGGCGGCATAATATCGCCGAAAACTATCCTAATCCGCTGTTGATAAATGAATACGGATGGATATGGTTGAATCGCAACGGTACGACTACTACCCTGACCGACAAGGTTTATGAGACGCTCTGGAACGGCGACAAACTCACGCCCGAAGAACGCCTGCATATCTACGGACGCCATCTCGCGATGCTGACCGAGTATTGGCGGGCGCACCGGCTGGCTGCGGGAGTGCTCCATTTCTGCGGATTGGCCTACTCGCGCCCTGAACCCCCGCGCGGGCAGACCTCAGACCATTGGATTGACATCAAGAACCTTACTTTTGAACCGAATTTTTATAAATATGTCAAGTCTTCGTTTGCACCCGTCGGATTAATGATCGACCTGTGGGAGAAATCGTATTCGCCTTCGGCAAATGTCAAGGTCGATGTTTTCGTGATCAACGACCTTAAGGCGCCTTATAATCAGGACATAACGCTTTCGATTGAAAAGGACGGTAAAGTCCTTTCGGAGACGAAACAATCGGTCGAAATCAAAGGATACGAGGTCAAGGTCGTCGGTTTCGACGTGAAATTGCCCTCCGAACCTGGCGATTATATCATGAAAGCCGAAATTATCGAGACCGGCGAAAAAGTTGCAAGTTTGCGGGATATTTTTATTAAATAACAGATACAAAATGAACAGGATCGGGATTATTTTATTGATGGTTTGCGCCACGATGTCTGCCCAGGAGCAGAGTTTTAATTTGGATAATGATTTGATACGTCGGGAATTTGTTTATTCAAACAAGCATTTGACCTGCAAGTCGTATGAATTGTCTTCCGGCGATATGCGTTTTTGCAGGGAATCATCGCCGGAGTTTTCGCTTAATATTAATGATAAGCCGTTTTCGGGATTAAGCGAGTGGGAGAGTGTCAAAAAGAGGGATACGGTCGATATTACCGGCGGTAAAGGGTTTATTCTCACATTATTTAATAAGGAATATGAGTTTTCCGTCGAGTTGGCTTATCTGCTGTATCCCAATCTTCCTGTGGTTTACAAGTCTTTACGGGTTATAAACCACGGTAGTCGGGACATCAAAGTTGAGAAGGTTGATGTCGAGAATCTTTTCCTGAATTGGGGCGCGACCGAGTCATGGATTCTTCGCCAATATGCTCGCCAGAAATGGCTTGGGCCATATATCGGCAATTGGGATGATCCGCTGCTTATTGTCCATGATTTGAATCGCAGTTGCGGGATTGCCGTTGGTAACGAGGCTATCGGCGTGACTAAGCGAACGGCTGTTTTTGAAGACGGGCGGTCGATGACGGCCGGCCTGACGCATCCCGAACAGGACTACGGGTTCAGGAAATGGCTTCGTCCCGGCGAGCAGTGGGACAGTCCGAAGGTTTTCACCGCACTGTATAACAACTGTACGGACGGCTCCAAGGCCATAAATGAGACGGTTCCCGATTTTGTCCGCAGACATGCCGGGATGAGAATTGATCAGCTGTCGAAGAAGCCGACTTTCGTTTACAACACATGGGTGCCGTTCTATCACAACATCAACGAACAGCTTGTCATAGAGTTGGCAAAAGCCGCAGCCGAATGTGGCGTTGAGGAATTTATCATTGACGACGGTTGGCAAATAAACATAGATGATCCCGAGCGCAAACAGGGATTTCATGGCGACTGGGAAGTCGATAAGCAGAAATTCCCTAACGGTCTGCGGCCGGTTTTTGATTACATCAAATCGTTGGGAATGAAGCCCGGACTATGGGTGACCTTGGCCTCGGTAAGCCCTTCGAGCAAGGTTTTCAAGGCTCATCCCGAATATTTGGTGCAGGATTCGGCCGGCAAAGCGACGGATTTGCATAATCTTAACAACAGTGCAACCGCTTGTATGGGGACGGACTGGTACGATTATATCAAAAGCGTAATACTTCGTTTGGTTGATGAACACGGTTTATCTTATGTCAAATTAGACCTTGCGATAGTCACGAGCGCTTATGTTTACGACAGTTCGCGTACGGGTTGCTATGCCGTGACGCACCCGCTTCATCGCGACCGTGAGGAATCTTTCGAGGTCATCTACCGGCGTTGTATGCAGCTGTTTGATGAATTGCACCGTGAGGCGCCCGATTTGTTCATCGACTGCACCTTCGAGACAGCCGGCAAATTGCAGCTTATGGACTATGGCATCGCCAAACATGCCGAAGGCAACTGGCTGTCGAACGTGCAACAACCTTCGCCTGTCGGCCCTTTGCGTGTGCGCAACCTTGCATGGGGGCGTACTCCAGCTTTGCCGGCTACGTCGCTTGTCATCGGCAATCTGCGGATGGAAGAGCCGTCGCACGAGCTTTGCTACAAATCGCTTACCGGCACGTTGCCGATAATGCTTGGCGACCCGCGCAATTTGACTCCGGCCGAAAGACAGGGCTACAAATCGTGGTCGTCGTGGTTGAAACAGTTGGAGGCTCGCCATTCCGTCATGTCGTTCCGCCAGGACTTGCCGGGCTTCGGAGAGCCGACGGAAGGATGCTGGGACGGATTCTGCCGCATCAACACCGAAAGCGGCAGCGGAGGGCTTGTTGGGGTGTTCCGCTGGGGAGCGGCGGAAACGTCGAGGATGGTTACCGTCCCGTGGCTCGTCCCGGATCGGAAATACATTGTCAGACAAGGATTTGAAAGCAAATTCATCACCGAGCAGACCGGCAAGGAATTGGCGGAAAAAGGATTTTTGGTCAACCTTCCGGAAAAATACGACGGCGAACTGTTTGAAATAACGGAAAAATAGCCTTTAAAACAGGAAATCAGCTTATATTATAGCGTGTACACGAAAAAAAATACAAAAAAAGTTGGAAAATTTTTGTTTTCTTGAAAAAAAACCGTACCTTTGCGAGCCGTTTTACCAAGATTTCCGCTGACATGCCCGTTTCGGAAGGGTAGGGAAGACGACATAAAAATTTAATTATTAACAAGTTATAAATTAAAAAGCAGTGGATACTTTAAGTTATAAGACCATTTCTGCGAACAAGGCAACAGTGACGAAAGAGTGGGTTGTGGTCGATGCGACCGACCAACATCTCGGACGGTTCAGTTCGAAGGTGGCGAAACTTTTGCGCGGGAAGTACAAACCGAACTTCACTCCGCATGTTGATTGTGGTGATAATGTGATAATTATCAACGCAGAAAAAGCCGTTTTGACGGGTAAGAAATGGAATGAGCGCGTGTATTTGTCGTTTTCCGGATATCCGGGAGGGCAAAAAGGCGTTACGCCTGCCGAATTGCAGGCCAAAGGCGACGACCGCCTGTTCCGTAAAGTAGTGAAAGGGATGTTGCCGAAGAATAAACTTGGCGCCAAGTTGCTCGGCAATCTGAAAGTCTATGCCGGCAGCGAACATGGGCATGAGGCTCAACAACCGAAGTTAATAGATATTAATTTACTTAAATAATCAATATGGAAGTTGTAAATGCAATAGGACGTCGTAAAGCGGCAGTAGCCCGCGTTTACGTCAAGGAGGGAAGCGGTGCGATTACGATTAATAACCGTGAATTGACCAACTATTTCCCCTCGTCAATCCTCCAGTATGTGGTCAAACAACCCCTTAATACTCTGAATGTTGCCGAACAGTATGACGTCAAAGTCAATTTGTTTGGCGGAGGATTCAAGGGGCAATCCGAGGCTGCACGCCTGGCAATAACCCGCGCGTTGATAAAAATCAACCCCGAATCGAAGCCCGCCCTCAAGGCCGAAGGCTTTGTCACACGCGACCCGCGTGCCGTTGAGCGTAAAAAGCCGGGAAGACCGAAGGCACGTAAGAGATTCCAATTCAGCAAGCGTTAATGCCTAATTTATTGAGAATCGGAGAGTTTAGTATCTAAACCGGGCGGATTTTTTTATGCTGACTAAGTATTGAAAAACTACTGCGCCGGTTGATGTTCATCAAAGAAAGAATGTAAACTATTTAAAATCAAAAGTAAAATGTCAAGAGTAAGTTTTGAACAATTATTAGAAGCAGGCGTCCACTTCGGGCACTTGAAAAGTAAGTGGAATCCTGCAATGGCGCCGTACATTTTCATGGAACGAAACGGTATCCACATCATTGATTTGTACAAGACGGTCGCCAAAACCGACGAGGCCGCCGAAGCCCTCAAGAACCTGGCCAAGAGCGGGCGCAGAATCCTGTTCGTGGCCACAAAGAAACAGGCCAAGCAGATCGTGGCCGACCTCGCTACGTCCGTCAATATGCCATACGTTATTGAGCGTTGGCCGGGCGGTATGCTGACCAATTTCCCGACTATTCGCAAGGCCGTCAAGAAAATGTCAACTATCGACAAGATGGCTACCGACGGCACTTTCGACAACCTCTCGAAGCGTGAGAAGTTGCAAATCACCCGTCAACGCGCCAAGTTGGAAAAGAACCTCGGTTCGATAGCCGACCTTAACCGCCTCCCCGCGGCGCTGTTTGTCATCGACGTGATGAAGGAACATATCGCTGTCCGTGAGGCTAACCGCCTCGGAATACCGGTGTTCGGCATGGTCGATACCAATTCCGACCCTACTAACATCGACTTCGTGATACCGGCCAACGACGACGCCACCAAGTCGGTCGAACTCATCGTCGGCGCAGTCTGCAAGGCCATACAGGAAGGTTTGCAGGAAGGCAAGGCCGAACGTGGAAACAAGAGCGGAAACGACGAGGAAGAAGAGGATGGCAGCCGCGCACCGCGACGCGAACGTAAGTCTCGCGCTAAAAAACAACATAATGATGAACCTGCCGAAGCCGAAGACGAGGCCTCCGACGACGACGTTCCGCCATCAGCAGCTAAGTTCATCGAAGAAGACGAAGAATAATCAATTTTAAAAAATTAGACATTATGGCAGTAACATTAGCAGATATAACCCATCTGCGCAAATTGTGCGGAGCGGGAATGATGGATTGTAAAAACGCTTTGATAGAAGCCGAAAACGACTTGGAAAAAGCGATGGAGAT
>JAISUX010000091.1 GCA_031271805.1 Tannerella sp. | reverse complement strand
TCGAGTTCCTGCCACAAACGTTCAAATTCACTGTAAAATGTGGCATCTTTATCCGGCTCATCGCCTTTTCCAAGCAGTGGCTTGATAAACCATTGCAATGCCTTTATGCTGTCGAGCAGGGTTTTGATTTTCTCAACATTTTGTTTGTCCTGTTTAAGTTTTTTATCTGACGGATAAGAAGTATTTAAAAGGGATTTAACTGCTTCGTAATTGTTTTGGATTTGAACTAATAAATCAGGGGATTGCGGATCTTCGTCCGCAATGACGGTGGATGTAGTTTTGCCGAATGCCTTGAAATAATCTTCGATGCTTTTATTCGTGCATAGGTTAAGATACGCTATTGAAAAACTGTCGGCATTTTTGATTAACTTAGCGATTTTTTCATTGTATTTTTCTTCGCTTTCTTTTGTGCCTTTCGGATGTTCGGATTTCAACTGTGTTTCTATCGCTTTTGTGATTTCCGACCAATGCCCAAGATATTTTTGAGAAATATCGGTTAATCCGGTGTCATTTCTCAGGAAAACCTTTTCTAAATCGTAATCATTTATTTTTCCAATAAGTGCTTGAATTTCATTAAACGGCAATTCATTAAAAACTTTTTCTATTGTTTCTAAAACGTCATTGTCGTCTCTGAATGTTTCCGGCAACCACGAAATGGCATCTCTGTCGCTCAAAATTTGTTTGAAAAGCGGTGTAAATTTGGGCAAACGAGCATTTTTATCTTTTTGCTGCTGATTGTAAAGGTTGATATATTCGTTTAAGCCTTTGAGTTTTGTTCCGTCTTCCAAAGTTTTCCCGCCAATTAGCAAATTATAGACATCAATTTGAGTTTGCGTCAAAACCTCGCTGTAATACCCCAATTTGAAAATTTCGGCTATTTCTCGTACATTCAAATATTCTTCAAATGTTTTATACAATTCAGACAATTTGTCTGCAAGCGGCTCTTTAATCTTCTCAAAAACCGTGATATTGCTGATAAATTTCGGCAGGTTATCGTGGATCAGTCGATAGGCAATAGCCGTTGACTTATCTTCGTCGGAGTACATATTTTTACGGTTCTCGTGGAATCCGGTAAAATATGTGGTAAAATCCTTAAATTCGAGCACTAAATCGGTGTTTTCGGCATTTTGTTTCACATAATCAAACGCCAGCAAATCTTCTTTAATCAGTTCTTTTCCGAAAAGCCGTTTTGTGTCAAAAGCCTTTACAATCTCTTTTCGCAGTTTCGTTTGAACATCTTTCAACGCATTTTTATCCGCATCCGTTTTATCCTTCTTCCGATAAAGCGGTTCATGCTGTTTGAGAAGTTCCACTAACTCCTTATTATTAACTCCTAAGAGACTTCGTTCAATAAAGTCCTTGTGATACTCGTCAATGATTTTCTTGACGAGTTTGTAACTTTCGGCGCGGTGGTTATCATGCTCCAAAATACCACTTCTTTGGATATAATCCAATGTTTCCCCTACGGGCTTCAACTCAAACCGCAAAGTTTTTGAGAGTTGGTACAAGTTCGCAAATTCGTTCATGCCGTTGTATTTATATTTATTTTTCTGACTACAAAAATACTAAATAATTTTTACATTTTAATTTAAATCCGTCTGCAAATTTACATCAGTCGTTTGACATTTTTTGACATAGATAATTTTTCCGCAAAAATTTTTACTACGGTGTAACAATTTCACTCCAATTTATTTTATATCTTTGCTGTCATCAAACTAATGAAATGCTTTGCAACAAGTACGTTTAATTTATATGGTTATGAGAAGTTTCGGTTTTAATGTTTTGGTTTTGGGTTTGGCGCTTGGGAATATGGCTTTCGGGCAATCATCGGGTGTCTCGGATATTCGGGACAGGATCAAGATTACCTTGAATTTGTATTCGTTCAACACGCCGTTGAACAAAGGTGAGGAGACGCTTGAGAGCGTGATTGATTATTGCTCGGAGATAGGGTTTGCGGCCATTGACGCTACCGGATATTATTTCAAGGGATATCCGGCAACGCCTTCCGATGAGTATATCAACAGGCTTAAATACAGGGCTTTCAGGAAGGGCGTCCAGTTTGCCGGGACGGGAGTGAGGAATGACTTCACGTTGTCGGACGCGGATTCGTTGGCGAAGGAGAAGCAATTAGTCAAGGATTGGGTTGTTGTGGCGGCTAAGTTGGGTGCTTCGACGTTGCGGATTTTTTCCGGCAATGGAGTGCCTGAGGGTCGAACCTGGTCTCAGACGGCGCAGCAGGTGGCGCTTGCGATCGACGAATGTGGGGAGTTTGCGAAGAAATACGGTATCACGCTCGCCGTACAGAATCATAACGACTTCCTGAGAACGGCTGCGGATGTCGAAAACCTCTTTGCACTGATAAAAACCGACGCTGTGGGATTGATGATTGATATCGGTAGTTACCGCACCGATCCATACCGCGAGATTGAGCAGACGATCCGGTATGCCGTTTCGTGGCAGATCAAGGAAAACCTGTATATCAACGGTGTGGAAACGAAGACTGATGTCAAGCGTGTGATCGACATCCTGCGCCGCCATAATTATCACGGGTACGTGCCAATTGAGACGCTCGGAAGCGGTAACGAGCGTGAACGTATCGGTAAGATGTTCGAATATATCCGCGACGCTGCCGCCGCCTCAGAGTGAAGCCGGCTTAATGGAAGCGTTCACGATAAGCCCAAAGCCCCAATGCGGGGTTTGAGATATAGTAGATCTCCTCATCGTCAACCCTGTTCCAGCCGTCTTTTAGTGTCGAGGGGTCGTACTTCTGAAGCATCGCATCAAGTTCGGCATAATTGAAGCCGACGCTTTCGATTTCTTCCCGTGAGAGGTGTCCGGGGCAGTATGTGATGCTAAAGCGGCCTTCCGATGTGCCGTGGATAAGGTGAGCTGCGACGCCGAGGCTGTTTTGCAAGTCTTGGTTCTCGCGGACATATTGCAGCACCTGCGGCGTGTGGACATAGCCGTATTTGCGTATCAGCTTGTCGTTGGTCGGGTCTTCGCCGAACTGGTGTAGTCCGGGTGCGAGAACAATGAGTTCGCCACCGTCGGCAATAGCCATACGGGTACGGTAAATGCTCTTGTTGCCGAGCCATGTACTGCGGAACTCCTCAGGATCAAGATAGACAATAACTTTCTTGAACTCGCGGTCAACCATCTTGAAGTTGGTCTCGAGCGATAACGCCGCCGCTTTTTCGAAACACTCGAAATCATCGCCGATATAGAGTCCACGCATCTGAAGTCCATCTTCTCCTTCCGAAACCACGGTTTGTAAATAGATGATAGGCAGGTTATTAGTAAAGTTTTCGGATGCATAGTTAAGGACTTTACGCACGGGGTTTGAAGCACGTCCCATGATGCGTTCCATGCCGTAAGCCGCACCGACAAAATGGCTTTTGTTGATACATTCCGAGCCGCCGACGCCTACGAAAATGTTCTTGTTATAGTTCGCCATGCCGATAACCTCGTGAGGCACAACCTGACCGAGCGAAAGGATAAGGTCAAAGCCGCCTTCGAGCAGCAATTTATTGACCTGCACCGGCACATCGTAATCGACTGCGCCTTCGGATACTTCCCTGATGAAATCACCGGGGACAACTCCCACTGTTGCGACATCATCACGCCAATTGTGTACCCTGAACAGCGAATTGGGCACGCCGGGGAACATCTTTTCAATTTCCGCATCAGTCATCTTGAAGTGAGTGCCGAGCGCGGGCATAATATCAGTCAGCCGCTCGCCGTAGTACTCGTAAGCATAACGTGTCAATTCTCCCGCCCGCGAGTGAAAGCGGGTGAAATCGGGCGGTATGGCGAGGACTTTTCGACGTGTTCCCAGCCGATCGAATGTTTCGAAGAGTATCTTTTTGATCTCATCATGCCCGAAAGCCTTGTTACGGGCGCCTTGTTGGTAGTATAACATATTTTATGACTATTTATCTCAGTACACGTGCATTACCACCCCAGATGCTCCAGACCTGGTCTTCGTCGGCCGGCTGTCCATAGTCGGTTAGGAAGGTCGTCGCCAGTGCGCCGGTAGCCCAACCGAACTGCGCCCATTTGACAGGCTCCCAGCCGCGCAGTATGCCGTAAAGCAGACCGCCGACAAAACCATCGCCACCGCCGATACGGTCGAGAACATTGATCGGACGCGGTTCAATAACATGCCAATTATCGCCTTCGAGCATGATAGCGCCCCAGAGGTGGTTATTAGCGCTGACGACCTCGCGAAGCGTCGTTGCAAACACGGACGCGCCGGGGTAGGTTTTCTTCACGTTGCGTATCATCCCCTTGAAACTCTCAATCTTGGCGCCGATATCCTTACCGCCGGCTTCAGGCCCTTCAATGCCGAGGCAGAGTTGGAAATCTTCCTCATTACCGACCAAAACATCCGATATTGAGGCTATCTCGCTGAAAATTTCGTGCAATTCTTGTTCGCGACCTTTCCAGAACGACGCACGGTAATTGAGGTCGAACGAGATGGCTGTGCCGTATTTTTTCGCCGCACGCGCCAGCTCAAGGCAGAAACGGCTTGTCTCGGGCGAAAGGGCGCCGATAAGTCCCGACAGATGAAGTATCTGTACTCCTTCGCTACCGAAAAGCCGCTCCAAATCAAAGTCTTTGACGTTGAGTGTACGTCCTACCTCTCCGCTGCGGTCGTTCCACACACGCGGACCGCGCGAGCCGAAGCCGCTGTCGGCGATGTTGATCTGATGCCGGTAGCCCCACGGACCGCCTTGTTCCACTTCCTTGCCTTCGTAGGCGAGGTTGCGGCTACGGAGGTTGTCCTTGATAAACTGCGCTATCGGACTGCCTTTCACAAAGGTTGTCAGCACTTTTACCGGCAATCCGAGGTAAGCAGGCACGTTGGCGACGTTAGTCTCGGCGCTTGTGGCCTGCATAAAGAGATAATTGCTTGTGTGAATCGGTTGCCCCTGTGCAGTAGGCGTGAGGCGGATGCCCATACTGGTCGGTACGACGAGCGACCATTTGAATTTTTCTTTCAATACCATAGTTTTTCTTATTATGAATTATTATTTATTTTATGTAGCGATGGGAGAGGTTAGTTTGCGATATGTAGCGCAGTAAATAAGTTCAGTCATAGGGGCAGCTACGAAGATGCCCGCTAAAAATGCAATCATTCCTATCATAAATATCGCAATCGAGATAAGCGAAAGTACGAACAGGTCAAGCGTATATCCCCGCGTAATATCCCAACTGCGTTTTAGGGATTCGAATATGCCGGCGTTGTCTTCGACCATTGCGGCAACGAAAAATTGCAGTCTCAACGCGAGGTAAATTCCCGGAATGACAAGAAATAATGTGCCGACAAAAACGATGATGGATAGGATTATGTAGGCGACAATAAACTCAATAATCTTACGTGAGACCTGTCCGTAAGCCGAGAATTGCGCTTCCTCGCCGTCGAGCGTCTGGAAGCAGTTTTTCAAAAATCCCATATAAAAGATGCCGCAAAGAAAGAAGCAGATGGCGAATACTACTATGCCGCTCATCCTAAGCGTTTCGCCTTTAGCGGGGACGGCGAAAATGAAGAGGAGCGAGATTATAATCGTAATGCCGATAGTCAGCCCGGCTAACAGCCAGATTTGCGACAGGAGAGCCTTCCACACTGTCCTTAAAATGTCCGAATAAACTAATTTCCTTTTCATATCAATAAAAATTTCTTGCAAAAATAATACAAGTCGAGGGTATAACCAAATAATTTCACAAAAAAAAGACGCCGCACTTAAAAACAAATGTGGGCGTCTTTAATATAAACCTCGTAATATGTATTTATTTCTTGGCGTCAACTTCCATCTTCTCCTTCAAGGCGGCAAGTTCCTCGATATCGCCGAGGGTCGTCTTTTCGACGGAAGATTGCGGAAGGGCTTCTTTTTTCGAGCCTTTTTTGCCGTCTTCTTTCTTCGACGTCTTTTGTTCGTCTTCAAAAATGCGGCTATGGGACAGGATTATACGACGCGCTTCCTTGTTAAATTCAATAACCTTGAATTGAAGTTTCTCATCAAGTTTGGCTTGAGTGCCATCTTCTTTGACAAGATGTTTGGGGGTTGCAAAGCCTTCGACGCCGTAGGGCAGTGAGATGACTGCGCCTTTGTCCATTGTCTCGATAATCGTGCCGTCGTGAATCGATCCGACCGTGAATACGGATTCGAATACGTCCCATGGGTTTTCTTCGAGTTGCTTGTGGCCGAGGCTTAAACGACGATTTTCCTTGTCGATATCAAGCACTTGAACATCTATTTCGGCGCCGAGAGCCGTAAATTCGCTCGGATGTTTGACTTTCTTTGTCCAGGAAAGGTCGGAAATATGTATCAGTCCGTCAACGCCTTCTTCTATTTCAACGAAAACGCCGAAGTTAGTGAAATTACAAACCTTAGCCTTATGTGTCGAGCCGATCGGGAACCGTTCTTCGATATTATCCCACGGATCGGGTTTAAGCTGCTTGACGCCTAACGACATCTTGCGCTCGTCGCGGTCTAATGTGAGTATGACTGCTTCGACATCGTCGCCGACTTTCATGAAATCCTGAGCGCTACGAAGATGTTGCGTCCAGCTCATTTCCGAAACATGAATCAGGCCTTCGACGCCCGGTGCGATTTCTACAAACGCGCCGTAATCTGCCATGACAACTACTTTACCCTTCACGATGTCGCCTACTTTGAGGTCTTTATCTAAAGCATCCCACGGATGAGCCGTTAACTGTTTGAGACCTAATGCGATACGCTTCTTCTCATCGTCAAAGTCAAGAATTACGACATTGACTTTTTGGTCGAGTTGAACTATTTCTTCAGGATGCGAAACGCGACCCCAAGAGAGGTCTGTGATATGAATCAGACCGTCCACACCGCCGAGGTCAACGAATACGCCATACGAAGTGATATTCTTGACCGTACCCTCCAGAACCTGGCCTTTTTCAAGTCTTGAGATGATTTCTTTCTTCTGAAGTTCAAGCTCGGCTTCGATAAGAGCCTTGTGCGAAACAACCACATTCTTGAAATCCTGATTGATTTTAACAATCTTAAATTCCATGGTTTTACCGACAAAAACATCATAGTCGCGAATAGGCTTGACGTCGATTTGCGAACCGGGCAGGAAGGCCTCAATTCCAAATACATCGACAATCATACCGCCCTTAGTGCGACATTTGACAAATCCCTTGATGATTTCATCCCGATCAAGCGCTTCGTTGACGCGATCCCATGAACGAGCTGCGCGAGCGTGCTTATGTGAAAGGATAAGTTGACCTTTCTTGTCTTCTTGATTTTCAATATACACCTCGACTTGATCACCGATTTTCAAGTCGGTGTTGTAACGAAATTCGGACATTGGCACTACGCCGTCCGATTTGAACCCGATATTCACAACAACTTCACGTTTGTTCATAGCGGTCACGGTACCTAAAACAACCTCTTTGTCCTTCACCGTACTCAAGGTTTCGTCGTAAGTCTTGGTTAACTCCTCTGCGTTCTTTCCCGTAGTAAGGTCATCCCCTTTCTCGTACGAATCCCAATTGAAATCTTCGTTCGGGACAATGTTTTTTAAACTTTCCATCTTTAAATCTCTGCAAATTAATAAGTTAGACAATATGTTACCACTCTCTATATAAAAAAAGCGGTGCAAAGGTACATAATATATTTTTAATATGCAACAGAATTATAATTATTTACGATTATTTTTTTGATGTAGTCAAAAATTAGTCATGATATAAGGGGGTGAAAAACGGTCATTTTTTCTGAAATGCCTGTTTGAAAAAGGCGCCGCTGTTGCTGAGTTCGTAATCCCAGTTTTTTAGCATCACCGGTCGCCATGAAGGGTCGAAACACCATGCAACCCATGAAATTCCCCGGCTTTCGAGATATCCGATGATGCTGTTGCCGTAATGACCGGCGTCGTCAAGCGATACTGGCGAGACGTCATCGAACCCAAATTCTGTAGCCATAACAGGATAGGTTGATGCGGCAAACCCGAAATCTTCTTCCCATTTAGGCTCCCACGGTTTGGTGCGTTTGTTGGAATACGGATGGGTAACGTAGCCTATACCCACAGCATTTATCGGTTCCTGCCGTATCGGAGTGAGGTCGTAAGCCCAATCGAAACCGGCAACCAAAGGTATTGTTTCTTTGTCGTAAGAGCGGATGACGGCGATGATATTTTCCATTATTTTTTTCCAGTCGCTCCATGAGCAGACGCCCATCCTTCCGCCAAACGTTGTCGGCTCGTTGAACAATTCGTAGAAAGCGACGGTGTTATGTCCGCTGAAATGCTGCGATATTTTCCGCCAAAAATCGTATGATTCCGCTTTTGTGGTGATGTAAATCGGGTTTTCAAACATCTCCATTTCGAGGTTTCCGATTGAATGCCAGTCGATTATCACATACATTTTTAGTTCGGTGCACCATGTAACCGCCGAATCGAGCAGTTGTACGTATTTATCAGCCTTTCTTGCCTGCCAAGCCGCAGGATGCACGGGGAGACGGACTAAATTTACGCCCATTTCCTTAACTTTCTCGAAATGTTTTTTGCCCCAATGTCCCTGTCTGACAAGCAAATCCGGGTCGGATATCGACAATCCGCGAAAGAGTACGGTTTTGTTGTCGGCATCGACGAACTTATTGCCTTCAACGCGGATGAGAGGCATCGCTTTTTTGTTGGCATCGCGGCTCGGAGGAATAGCGCCGCCCTGTCCCCATGGGTCAAAATCTTGAGAATAAATTGTTTGTACGCAGAGTAATAAAGCGATAAAAAGAGGCGTTAAAAAAATTTTTGTTTTCATTTTGTATGATATTTTAAATTAATTTCTGATGATAACTTTCTTTGTATATTCGTTGCGCTCTGTTGTGATTTTCAGGAAATACACATTGAAAGGGCAATCGGAAATATTGACCGACGCAAAATAATCGGCAGCCGTTTGTTTTTTCAACAGCTGTCCTCGAACGTCAAAAAGTTCGAGCAAACGAAGCGATTCGTTGAATGAGCGAATATTTATGACGTTTTTGGCCGGATTGGGAAACACTTCCGGCGGTTTTATGTCATTCAACTCGACATATTCTATTGCATTATCGCCGGCTTCTTTTCCTAAGGCGTGCAAATAGCCGTACAGCGCCATTTTGCCGCGCATAGTCTGTTGCGGAGTAAATTCGGAATGGGCGTAAACATAGCGCGTTTCGAAAAACAGTTCTCCTTCCGGCCAGACTTTTTTAATTTCGTTACCCCAAGAGCTACTGCCGGTTGGCGTAGCCGGCGCCGGATAGCTGTTTTTGTACAGCGAACTCGGCAAACCCATAAACATGCTTCCACCCCAGTCGTCAACATTCATGTACGGCGTATGTCCGGGATGCACGCCGGGGGTGCCGTCGTTGCGTCCTGCCGTATAAGCATTCATCACGCTACGTTCGTTTTCGAGCTTTGTTGCGGCGGTGGTCATCTGTATCATATTCAGAGGATTGCGGCCAAGTCCCCAGTCGGCTTCGGCTATTAATGCTTTTAGGAAAAACGCTTTTTCCGAAGAATCGTCGGTAATGGCGTGTGCTAAAATGGTATGATGCACATTTTGCTCGGTATGGTAATAGCCCAAATCGGCATGTGATGCACGTCGCGAGGGGCGTTTTTCGATATATCCGGCTTCTTTTTGGCGCGCCTGATATATCACCGAGCGTTTGATATTGGCAAGAAGTTGGGGGTAGTTCACCGTTCTGTCGGTGAACAGATACGCGGCTATCGCCCATAATTGGTTTTTATTTCCCGGTTCGGCGATGACGGATGTGGCGCTGGTAATATCGCAATCCTGAGCGAAATAATTTTCATACGTCACATCGCCCGTAAGGTTGTACAGATAAGCGGCGGCCGTCATTCTCAGGTCTTTCCCCCTGACGTAGCCCTCGCCTACATCCTGGCCTTTGTAAAGCATCATATCGGACTGGCTTAAAGCATATTGGAAAGCGACTTTTGCCGAATCGAGATAGATTTTCATTAAATCGTCTTTCCCGGCTATGCGGAAACATTCCGCCAGCATAGCCGAATTGGCCGCATTAGCCCAAGCCGCGACAGTTGTATTTCCGGCCTGGAACAGTTCGCTGCGACTGTTAGGATTGGTCAGGCCATGGCTGTATCCCGTTCCGTCGCGCAGATTCAACCAAAAATCCACCTCATTGCGGGCTTCGTCCAAGATATCCGGGATTCCGTTGCCGCTTTCTTTTATGCCGCAATTATCGTCGGAGATGGTTCCATGCGTGATGTAATAAGGCAGGAGCATATCGTAGATATTGGAAATATGCCCGAGATGGCGGTCCCAGTCGAAAGCGTCGGAATGACCTCCGATAGCTTTTGTATTGACCGGCGAGCCTTCTTTTTTGTATGCCGCCCAGTCGTTAGGATTATCCCAATAATCGCCTCTTGAAAATTTTGTCCAGTCGGCATGATAAGGTTGCATCGTGGTGATGTAAACGACAGTATTTTCGGGCGATTTGCCGGGGATGTAGAGCGGTCGGCGGGGCACGGGCACACATTCCATGCAATCTTCCCCGATACGCATGTAATAGTAGCCTTTCACGGAAACGTCATAAGGATTTTTGTATATATCCTTTTGAATTTGAAAATCATCGCTGCATCCTATCCCTTCGACAACCAACCTGTAATTCCCGGCAGGAACATTGGCGCTGAAATCGGCCTTCCAGACAGGCGATTTGAAGAAATCATAATATCCCACATCCGTTCCCGAATCCATCCAGAATCCGACGGTTCCCGCGACTTTTTTCTCTTCAGTATCAATATTGTACAGGTATATTTTGTTGCCTGTAAAACCATTGTAATTTCTATGTCCGCCATCGCCCATCCACAGATAAATATCCGCGAAATTCAAATCGTTTGTCGGCATAAAGCCTACGATATTGGTATGGATGGCTTCGGAGCGGGAATTGAAAATATCGAAGGTAAGTTCGACGGAAGTCTTGTCGGTTTCCGTTTCGGAGCTGATTTTGATGGTATATTTGCAGTTGTCTTTCAGGGCTTGGGGGAGGACGAGGTAGATAAAATGGTCAAAAGGCATCTCGTATCTGTAATCGTTTTTCGCCGTGACCCACTCGAATTGCCCCATTCCGCTGATTTTCGATTTACGGTAGCAGTTTACCGGCGAAAGACCGGTAGCGCCGTATGTCGCATCGTCGTCGGAACAAATTGTCCAGTTGGATGCAAGTTTGGCCGCGGCGGTATTCAGCGGATTACCGAATGTTACGAGGCTGTTTTGCGTATCGTCGTTATCGTTAAGATATGCGCTCCAGCCTGTCGCATCGTCCCTGAAGGTGATTTCGCCGTCTCTGAATGTGACGAGAATGATTTCCCTGTCTGCGATGCTGATATTATAAAGCTTTGTAGCCCAAGTATTTATCGGCAACAATGCTGATGCTATAATCAATAATACTATCCTTTTCATATTAATCAAATTATTTCACAGACAGGGAATCAATTCTACTATTTTCAATCAAATTCTACCCAGATGTATTTTTTAAGCGCCAGTTTGGTGAAGATAATTTTTTCTCCGTTGATAACAAGGGCATTCGAGCCTTTGATGCCTGTAAACCAGGGGAGAAGGTCGTCTTCGGTCAATGGAGGCAACTCATATTCGGTAACATCGCTGGTAGTAAATACATTGTTTTTGTGTGCAATACTTCCTCCGTCCAATCCCTCTATGTTAATCGCACTCCAGTCGCCGTAATTAAACTTAAACTGAGGCCATTCGTTATAGGAATAGATTGTGTAATAGAACTTTACGATATCGCCTATTTGAGGTCCTTCTCCGTTTGGTCCCAAGCCTCTGAACCAGGCTACTTCGACATAAAAATTATTGCCCCAGCCGTTGAGGTCAAATTCGCCTTCCCATGCGATATATTCCACCCATTGCCATTCGCCGGAGGGACCTGCTGTCAGTTCCATTTCGGGTAAGGCGATAATCGAACCGGATACGGTTTGCAGTTTGATTTGCCCCGGTCCGGAACGAAGCCCCTTAGGCACCATGATACGCAGCAAACTTGTGGATTTTCTTTCGAAATCAATGGCGTCTATCACGATATCGCCGCTTTCTCCCGGGAAAATAACTTTCTCGAAAAATTCCATATCCGAGCCGACAACCAAGAACTCATCTCCCGTGCCGACTTTCTGGCTTGGCGTCATTGCGGTATATTGCGGTTTTCCGACGGTCAGAGGCACTTTGGCGACAGCCGTTTCGTCTCCTGCTTTGACCGACAGTTCCCCGCCTTCGGCGGGAATACCTGCCGGAACGATTACGCTTATCATGTTGTCGCTCGTTGCCTCGATGGCAGTAACGCTAATGCCGCCGGGAAAGATAACAGCTGTGGCATTGCCGAGACCTGTGCCCGTAATGTCCATCTTCTGTCCTTCCATCACTTTTGAGGGACTGAATACTTTTATGGATAATCCTTCCTCTGCGGCGGAACCTTGTTCATCCTTGCAGCCGTACATTGCAAGCCCGAGCAACAGGAAAATAAAGAAAACCGACTGATATAAATAATTACTCTTTTTCATCTCTCTTAATTATTAAAATTTAACAATATGCTACCATCCCGGATTTTGAGTCATTTTGCTGTTTTTCTGCAATTCCGACTGCGGAATGGGATAAAGATAATATTTATCGTTCCATTGGCGGTTTTTGACCTCCCTTCTTAGAATGACATCACCGTTTTCCAATTGTTGGTTGGCGACGGTTATGTTTGCGAAAAATTCATTGCCTTTTTTCCATCGGCGAACGTCCCAGAAACGATGGTCTTCAAATGCGAGTTCAACCATACGTTCGCGCATATAGCGTTCTTCAAAGTTAGCCGACCCCGAAAATTCCGGCATATTGATGTCGGAACGGTTGCGCAGTACATTTACGGCTTCGTTTGCCGACATCCCGAAATCGCCCTTTGCATCGGCATCGCCATAGTAACGGTACATTGCTTCGGCGTAGTTGAGATACACTTCGGCCAGACGCATGTAAATCCATGTATGACGGCGGACAGTGGGGTTATTGTAGGTTGTAACGCAGTTGCCGTCAACATATTTACGCAGATAATAGCCTGTAGTTGTCGCATTGTACTTCGGAGCGCCGTTGAAGCCGTTCTGATAGCTTTGGATTTCCAATTGCTGGATGCTGTTGGTAGGCCAGCGGTCGCCGTTTTTGACCACTGTCAATGCAAAACGCGGGTCTAATCCCTCATACGGATGCTCCTGGGTAACGTTTATCTGCGACTGCGGATACCTCTCCTTGAAAGACTTGCCGTCGTTTGCAAACTCGTAAGAATCCACCAACGACTGCGTCGGGCAGTTGCCGGAACTGCCGCCTTCCACGCCGACGGGATAGTTGTTTGTCTCGAAAGTATTGGATTCCCATTGACCTATTCCCCAGATAATTTCGGCGTTATTGAAGGCATCGTGTCCCCACAGCTGGTTGTATGCGCTCAAGCGGATGCCCCAGCCCGGAGCCTTGTCAATCACGACTTTGGCGGCAGCCGCAGCCTGTTTCCACAACTCTTTATCGTTGTTCGTATTGAACAGCGGCGAAGCGGCATACAGCAATGCGCGGGTTTTCAGCGCCAAAGCCGCCGGACGTGTGGCGCGACCCGTTTCCTGCCAAGGCTCGGTAAGATAGGTATATGGCAGATATTCTGCGATAGCATCACATTCATCTACGATGAACTTCAGGACTTTCTGCACCGGAGCGCGTTCCACATTGTTGGCCTCCGAATTGGTAAGCGTAGTCGTTACCAAAGGCACATCGCCATAGGTTTTAACTAATTCAAAATAGAAATACGCCCTCAGGAAGCGCAGTTCGTATGGGAAAAGCTCGAACTGCAGCACCATATTGGAATAATTACTGTCGTAGCGATATTCTTCCAAACTCATTCTGCTGACGTTCTCAAGGAAATAATGAATTTCGGCAATTGCGCGGTAAGCTACTTCCCATGTCTCGGGGAAAGGATTTGCCGGGGTCCAGCCTCCGTTGTAATACTTGTGAATATTTGATATGGAATTGGCAAAATCCGACTCATCGGTTGCCGATGCCCTGAGAGCGCCGTTATAACCGTTGTAAACGGTGAGTCCCCAATTATCCTTAAACTCGCTGAACGCTTGTCCGTAAACATCGTAAACCAAGTTCTTGATGCCGTTGAAAGGACTGTTGTAAACCCATTCTTCGTCGCGGACTACATCTTCGTTGTATTCCAAATTAACACATCCGGAAAAACCAAACGCCAACAAAACCGCTAATAATCTATTTGTTCGTTTCATATTCGTTCGTTGTTAGAAAGTTAAATTTAATCCTATATTTACCGATTTTAACACCGGATAAGCGGTCGAAAGAACTTCCGCATCCATTGCATTTACATTATCGGACGAAAACAGATTCTGCCCCTGCACAAACAGTTTGACGCCTTCAATGCGCAGACTTTTCAAAGTCTTTTGCGGTAATTTGTAGTAAACCTCGCAATTGCGCAGCTTCAGAAAATGCACATTTTTATACCAGGTCGTGCTGTTCTGCGCGTTGTTAGGCACGTATTGCGAACTTAAACGCGGATACGGAGCCGATTCCCCGACAACGTCCCACGAATTTTCGTAATAATCGCGCGACAGATTCCTGTTGTCGGAAACCACGCCCCAAATTCCGTCAATATACAAACAATTTTTCATGTAATCGCCGGTTCCCTGGAACCATGCGTTCGCTCCGAAGCCTTTGTATTCGAATCCGAGATTGAATGAATAGTTCAGGTTGGGGAAATCGGTGTTGCCGCCCAAACCGATACGGTCAAATTCGTTGATTACGCCGTCGTTGTTCTGGTCTTTATACTTTATATCTCCCGGGCTGACTTCCGAAAATTCCTGGCGCGGACTGTTGTTGATGTCATTCTGGTCTTTGAAATAGCCGATGGATTCAAGTCCCCACGCTTCGTTCACGCCCTTGCCGATTACGGAAAGGTTGGGATAAGCAGGATTTTCGATATACGCCGTTATCTCATTTTTGCCCCAGGTAACCATGCCGGCCGCGTTGAAATACAGGTCTTTAGCTATTTGCTTTGCGAAATACACGCCGGCTTCAACTCCATAACTTTTCACCTTGCCCACATCGGAGTATGCCGATGGAATACCGACTACCCACGAGTTTTCTTCGCGTGCGTTCAGCAGAATATGCGACCTTAACTGATAGTATCCGTCAATAGTGAAATCAAGTGCGTTCAATAGGCGGAAATCCGTGCCGAGATTGAATTTTGTCGCCTGTTCCTGCGAAAAATCTGTTGTCGGGAAAGCGGTCATAAACGCTCCCCACGAACGGGAGAAGCTCGGCCCGTAAACGAACTCGCCGTGAGAATCGCCCCAGTTGGAACGCCAGATGCTCGCTTGCGGAACATAATCGGTATGAAGAATACCAGCCGACGCCCGCAATTTGCCGTAAGTCAGGAACTTATCCGGACTGTCGGCATAAATATATCCCAAAGACAAAGTCGGCGAAAATCCCCATTTAGCCGGATAACTGCGGTTGGAACCGTTGGCCGATAGCACCAAATCGGCAATATACTTCGTCTTGTAATCATAATGAAAACTGCCGGTCCAGTTCGCGCGGTTAAACGTTTGACTTTGCCCGTCGCGAACTTCATTTTTTGCATTGTAAACAGCTGCTGCGCTGAAATTATCCTCATCAAGGAAAGACGTATGATAATAGAAACCGAGGTAAGCCTGCATTATTCGCCACTGACTGTCAACCCAATAGCTAAATTCCAGATTTTCCTGCTTATTACCCATAATCACTTCCGAAGTATTGGATTTGTCTCCGATAGCGCCGGTATAGTATTCATAACCGTATTGATGTCCCTTGTGACGCTGTTCGTAGGTGTTTGACGCATTGTCATAACCTCCGCCTATTGCGAAACTCAAGCCTTTCAGCCAGAAACTCAAATCCTGTTCCAATTTGGCATTTGCCCATAATTGCCTCTGGTGGGTTTTGATATATCCGGATTCCTGAATCTTCGCCACGACATTGCCGTCGCCGTAAGCTTCGTTACCGCCCCAGATTCCGCTTGAAGTCTGGTATGGGAATGCGCTTGCCGGAGTTTTATAAACGTACCAAGTAGCGCCGTTCGCATCAACATCGGCGGGACGGCTTGTCTCAAGGAAAATTGCCAATACATCGACAGACATTTTCGTTGTTGACGACAATTCAAAGTCAACATTAGAGCGGATATTGGCTTTGGAATATTTCAACTGCGGGTCATAATCCTTCTGCTTAGGCGCGTTCAGCAAACCTTTGCTGTCGGTATAGTCAAGCAGGGTGTAAAATTGCACCTTGTCAGTTCCGCCCGTTACCGACAAATTAGCGTTATTTTCCGAGCCGGCATCTTTGAACGCTAACTCTTTCCAGTTTACATCGGGATAGAAGTAAGGGTCTGTCCCCGACTTAAACAGGTCGAGTTCCTGGGAAGTGTAGGTGGGAGTAAGTCCGTCGTTGGAGCGTGCCTTATTCAGGGCGACGGCATAATCGTATCCGTTGAGCATTTCCGCAAACTCCTGACCGAAAGTGTATTTGTGGTCATATCCGACTTTTATCTCCGTTTTACCGGCTTTTCCGTGTTTGGTTTTCACGAAAACCACTCCATTGATGCCTTCATGCCCCAGCATTGCTACCGCAGCAGCGTCTTTGAGCACGGTAACGCTTTCCACTTCTTCCACCGTCAAGCGGTTGATAGGTCGTTCATACCCATCGACCAATATTAATATTCCATTGTCCGAAAGAGTCTGGCTTCCTCTGATATTTAGGGAAGACCCTGTGCTTTCATCGCCTGCAAAGCCGCCTGTCTGGAGTGCGGTCAATCCTAATAATCGACCGTAGAGTGCGTCGGCCAGACTTATGGCTGAAGTTTGCCGTAATTCTTCACCGGAAATAACGGTGGCTGCAGCAGTTGTGAGAAACAGGCTCTGTTCTTTGCCAAATCCCAAATCCACTTTCTGCCGGGTTTTGTCTTCAGGCATTACTTGCGCAATGACAGATACCTGACCGGCAACGGCAAAAAGTATAGGTAAACAAACTTTAAATATATGATTCATTTTCTTATAATTTACAGTGATAAATTCAACAATATTACCAACCCGGGTTTTGCGTTAATCCGTAACCCTTATTGATTTCCTTGCGTGCAAGCGGGGAAAGAAACCATTTATTCGTCCAGAAACCCGGTTCCCACCATCTGCGCGCTCCGGCTGTAATCTGCACTTTATCGTAGATAAAATCAGGCCACGATTCTCCCGGTTGCAGTTGAGTGTCTGAGCGTGTATCTTTCTGTCCGTCAGCCGTTTTCCTGTATGTATGCAGTTCGTGAAGCGGATTCGTAAATTTATCTGCTTCTTTACGGCGGATGATATCGTAAAGCCTCTGGTCTTCCAAACCAAATTCGGCTGCGCGTTCGCGCATAATTTCCGTAATCAGGTTGTTTTTATTTGAAGTAAGCTGCAATTCGGGGTTCATCACTTCGATTTTACCCAATCCCACGCGGGCGCGCACCTTGTTCACTTCTTCGCAGGCCTTTGTCAAATTGCCTGTCTCGGCGAGGGCTTCGGCATATATCAGGTGCATTTCCGCCATTCGTATATAGGAATACGATACGGGACGGTTTGCCATAGTCCAGAAGTCCAATACCCATTTGAAAAGAGCCATTCCTGTCGGGAAACGTATCGCCCAGCCGTTAAGATTCGAGTTGTACTCTATATTTCCGCCTTTCCATATCTCCACATGGTCAAGTCCCATGTAGCTCTCACGCAATTTCGGACGGTTGACTAACATCGTTTCATACAGACGCGGGTCACGATTGGCGAAAATATCAATATTGTCGGGATTGTTTGTGCCGTAAATATTTTTATAGGGATAGTTTTTGCCGTCAGCCATCGGAAACATTTCCATAAATTCCAATGTAGGGTTTAAGAATCCCTGGTGCGCCACGTTGCCGGGACCTAAGAGCTGGTCTGTCCATTCGCCATGAGTGTATTCATTGTGCACTTCGATGATTTTTTCGCTGTTTCCGCGGTACCAGTATGCCTCGCGATATGCTTGGCAATAACCGGCTTCATCCTGTGTAGCGGGCTGAATCAAAGCGTACCAGTTGCCGTTTTGCTGATTTTCCCTGAAAAAATCCTCGCAAGCTTTAAGGCATTCATCCCAATAAGTTTGTTTTTTGCCGCCGTTCCAAACATGGAGAATATTCTGATACGGAGCTTCCTTATCGTATTGCATATAGGGCTGGTCGTCGTTGAACAGCGGCGAAGCGGCGAACAGGTACAGTTTTGCCCGCAGAGCCAAAGCTCCGGCTCTTGTCAGTCGCCCTGCCCAGTTTTCCAAATCCTCTACTCGCCAGGGCAATCCCGATTCGCCGAGTGCGTTTTGAATCAGGCTGTCGATGAATTGTATGGTTTCTTCCGTTGTAGCGCGGCCTCTTTCGTAATTCTCGCCCGCAATATAAGAATGGTCAACCAAAGGAAGCCCTCCGAAATTTTTGAAAGCGTCCAAATAGCGGGTTGCCATGATGATATACGCTTCTCCTCGCAGCTGGCTTTTTTCGGATTCGTTCATGTCGGGCACACGGTCGATGTTTTCAATAAATATCCATCCTTTGCGGATTGCAGGCCAGATACCCGGTCGGTCGTCGTTGCCGGCAAACGGGAATTTGTCGCGTATCCAGTCGCCTTGGGAATCCTCGGTAACAAGCCCGGGATAATAATATTCATAACACCATGACCATGTTCCGTGGGAATGGAAAATATCCGATAAAGATTCGATTGGGCAGGAATTTAACAAATTAACCCCGCTGAACGGACAGTTGATGCTATTATACAGATTCCACAGGAAATATCTTGAATATTCCGCTTTCATAAATACCGTATCTATATTCACGTCAACGCCCGGAGCCTTTTCCAAAAATTTGTCTCCTACATTTATTTCATCTACGCATGAGGGCAACAAACAGCTTCCCAGCGCAAAAATCAGGAGAAAAGGAACTATTTTTATTTCTGAAATTTTCATTGTTTCAAATTTTAAAAGTTTACTTTTATACCAAAATTGATCACCCGCGTCATCGGATATGACAAAGAATTAGGCCATCCGCCGCCTCGGCTTTCAGGGTCATTAGCCTTGAATCTTGAGAAGGTGAGCAGGTTATATCCGGTAGCGTACAGCCGTAAATTACCGATTTGAGGAATCCACGGGAATTTGCGGAATGTGTATCCCAATTCCATGTTTTTCAGGCGTATATATGAAGCATCTATCTGCCATACGCGCGAGTCAAGAGTGTTGTGAGCCATATTGGCAAAAGTTAATCGAGGCAAAAGTGCTGTAGAAGCATTATCCTCACGCCAACTGTAATCGTAAACCCATTGCAGCAATGCGGAATTGTTGGTAGCGCCCCATTGCGGACGGTAATATTGTCCCAAATACCTGTTAACATTCGTCGCTCCTATCCAAAACATATAAAAATCGAAGCCTTTATAGCTGAGGCTCAGGTTTACAGAAGCGGTATATTCCGGAATCTCCGTATATCCTATCGCATGCCTGTCATTCGGGTCGATTTTCCCGTCATCGGTAAGGTCAACATATATACAGTCGCCGTTTTTTATCACCGTTCCCTGGTCGGGCATCGGCACGCCGTATTTATCCTGATAATGTTTTTCCGTCTCTCCGGCAACATAAAACTCAAAAAATTCATAGCCGAAAGGCTGCCACACAGGATAGCCTGTCGATGATAAATGCGGATATTCGGGCGGCACTTCCATCTGGTCGATTATCTTACTGCGGGCAAAAGATAGGGTGGGGGAGATGGAATAATAGACGTCGCCTACCGTGTCTTCCCATTTCAAAATCGCTTCATACCCTTTGTTGCGGACATGCCCGTAATTGACCGAATTGGACTGTATTCCCAATATCGAAGGCAAAACAGCCGCATTCGAAACGAGAATATCCGTACGGTCTTCGATAAAATAGTCTATATTGACGCTGAACTTTTCGTTAAATAGTTTCATGTCAAGTCCGTAGTTCTGTTTGGTAGCCGTTTCCCAAGTTACATAAGGATTTCCCGTCGATGTTTCCCTGACGCCCGGCAGCCAGTTGTTGTTATTGGTTCCGAAATTTGCCGTACCGGCTACTCCGTGGTTGTCGGGGCCTCCGCTTAACCATTGATACACGCCCGGCAGATAAAGAAATCTGTTAGCGCCTGTTTTGTCATTGCCGACCCTTCCCAAAGAACCGCGCAATTTCAAATATGGAATAAAGTCGTGAAGCGGCTCCCAAAACTTCTCCGATGATGGTATCCAACCGATAGACGCGGACGGGAAAAAGCCGTAACGTCTGCCCGGCGCAAAGTTCTCGGATCCGTTATAACCGATATTGATGTCGGCAAGATATTTGGTTGCATAATTATACGTAACACGTCCCACGAGGCCGATATAACCTGTCGGGATGGATGAGTACAGGCTCAGGTTGTCGTACGGATAATATGTTTTGGACTGGTTGTACAGCACAAGCGCGCCCACATCGTGATTGTCGAATTTGCGGGCATAGTTCAATCCTGCCTCCGCATACCAGTTTCTGCCGCCCCATCGGCTTTCCGAATAGGGTATAGGCCACTCGTCGCCCTGACGCACCAGCACCACTTTCGGATTGCCGTTTTCGTCAAGCGCTCCGGAAGGATCGACTGTCGCTTTATATGTAATTCCCGTCCCATAGCCGTTTTTGCGGTTTTTCTGCTGCGTGTATTCCGAGTTGTAAGAGCCTTTTATCTTGAAATCAAGACCTTTGGTTATCATATCAAGTTTTAACTGATACTGCAAGTCTAAGTTCAATACATTTTTGCTGTCTTTCACATAACCCAAGCGGTAAACGCGCCCGAGTTCGGAATTTTCATATTCCCCTACCAAAGCCTGGTCTGCTATAATTCGGCGCCCTTCGGAATCCAAACCGATGCCCGAAAACGGCACCGCTTTCTGCAGATAGCTAAACAGCTCCTGTTCGTCATCTCCAATATAGTTTCGCGCTTCCAGACGACCGCCGATATTTACCGATAACTGGCTGATTTTAGACAGGTTAATATCAAGATTGGCGCGGTAATTATATCTGCGGTATTTGAAACGCGCTTCCGGGTCGAACCCGAAATCCTTGAACAGTCCGTCCTGGTCAAGCATACCGACCGAAACGAAATATCTTGCCGTTTCGTTCCCTCCGTTTACATTAATATTATACTGCTTTTGCCATGCCTGATTGTCGAGCATATAATCCAGCCAGTCGGTATCGGGATACAGCATCAGCAAATCTCTGTCTTTGAAATGCTGAATAGCAGCATCCGAGAATTTCAGGTTAGCTTTTGCTACTCCGTCGCCTGCCTGGGCATTGTTGAAAGACGTTGCATAAGTATAGGAATCTACGGTTTCAATAAATCGTGTGATTTGCTGAATACCTGCTTGAGCTGTTACCGTAACGCTCGGTTTGCCGACATCTCCGCGTTTGGTTGTTACTAAGATTACGCCGTTTGCGCCTCGCACTCCGAACACCGCCGTTGCCGACGCATCTTTCAGGATGGTAATATCGGCAACCTCATTCGCATCTATCTGGCTGAATGAGCGCTCTACTCCGTCAACGAGCACTAAAGGGTCAGCGCCGTTGAAAGTGCTTATACCTCGAATACGGATAATCGGGTCGTCGGCGCCGGGCAAACCCGAATACTGTACCGTTTGTACGCCGGGCAACTTTCCCGCAATAGCATTACCTAAAGAGGCCGCCGGAGAGCGCACAAGGTTTTCGTTGCCGATACTCGACACCGCACCGGTAACCGTTACTTTCTTTTGTTGTCCGTAAGCAATGACAACAACCTCTTCCAGACTTACATCGTCGGGTATCAGGATGACATTGACAGTAGTTTGATTTTCGATTTTAACGGTTTGAGTCAACATCCCCAAAAATGAAAAGGTCAAAACATCCCCTTTCTGCACTTGAAAGACATATTTTCCGTCAACATCGGTAGCGGTACCGGCATTACGCTGATTCCTGACCGATGCTCCCGGCAACGGACTGCCGTCGGACGCATCGGTTACTGTCCCTGAGATCTGAAACGTTTGCGAATACCCCAAAACAGGTATTACAAAGAACAAAAAATAAAGGATCTTCTTCATGAAATTGAATTAAAATTATAATAAATTGCGACAAAGATATGCGCATTTTCAAGAATGATGATTCAATATATTAACTGATAATTATGATATTTTACCATTAACATTTCGTTTATGGTATATGCGCTGGTATTCGGAAGGCAACATATTGGTCGAACGCTTGAATTGTGCTATGAAGTTGGACACATTGTTGAATCCTGATTCCATGCTCAATGTGGCGATGGTCTCCCGGCCTTCGATAAGGAGTTTTTTGGCATGGCCTATTCGTATTTCGTTCAGGTATTGGATAAATGTTTTCCGCATGCGTTTCTTGAAATAACGGCAGAACGAGTTAGGCGTCAGTCCGGCTAAAGAAGCGACTTCTTCCAAACGTATGGGCTCGGAGAAATTTTTATGGATATATTGACATACTTTGTCCAAACGTTCATATACATGAGTATTTACATTCTGCATCGCATACCCCGTACCGGACAGCAACTCGTATTCGTCCGTAGTCGCCATAACCTCAAGGATGAGAATCAATTTGGCGATTTTTGCGGCGCTTTTTTCTTCTTTCACATATTCTTGCACTAAGACGCCAAGTTCCGTCCGCGTTTTTCCGCAAAATTTAATGCCTCGGTCGGCGCGTTCAACCAAACCGTATAAATGCCTCATCTCCGGAAAATTGAATAATCCCGTAGAAAACAGCTCTTTTTGGATAAACAAACAGTAGCAAAATGCGCGCGGACAGGCTTTGTTGTCCACATTCCGCCATTCGTGGGGCAGATTGGAACCAATCATGCAGATATCGCCCTCGTCGTACGCTTCTACCGAATCGCCGACAAAACGGGTACCCGTACCCTCAATGATGTACATTATCTCAATTTCGGGATGATAATGCCATGGTACGACAAAATGCGGCAAATCCTCTTTATACACATTAATATAATTTGCCGGTAAAAAAGACAGCTCCTGATACATCGGTTTCATACTCATGTTTCCTTTTGTAAATACACGCAAAATTACAAATAAAAAACATAAAAATCACCGATTCTTTTCTGTTTTTTTTTTTTTTTGCCCATCTGCCTGATTATAAGCAAAATACACCCGGCAAAATCTTAGTCATGCCGGGTGATAGTTAGCTGCGATTTTATTCGCATTGTGATTAATAAACGATGTTTTTTGAATTACTATTTGACTTGCATTGGGCGCACAATCCTTTCAAATAGATATAAAATTCGTCGATATCTCCGTTAAATTCTTTCGGCAAAAAGTCTTCAACGTTCATAGGGATATCGGTAATAGCTCCACATTTTTTGCAGCGAAAATGAGTGTGGGGTTCAAGATTCCCGTCGAAACGGGCGTTCTTTTCATCAATACCTACGTATAGAGCTGCGCCATTATCGACAAATAATTTCAAAGTGTTATAAACTGTTGTTTTTGAGAGCGTAGGAATATCCTCCCGCAAGGCCTCGAATACTTCATCGGCGGTCGGGTGAGTCTTGTGATTCTGCAAATAGCGCATAATGGCAATACGTTGAATCGAAGGACGTATGCCAAAACCGGATAAGTAAATGCTCGTACTGTCCATCATATTTTTATTATTACAATTTTTTAACCGTTGCAAAGATACTAAAAAAACAGATGTTTTGCAAATAACCCGGACTTTTTTTCGTCATAAGTTAATTAAAATTGGTCTAAAACGAGCTATTTATATACTTTTTTAATAGTTTCGATATTTTCAAGGCTTTTACGAAATATTATCTTATTGATAAATGACTCAAGAAATCCCAGGCCATACCCGAATATTTGGATAAGTGAAGTCACAATTGCGAGCAAGGCGATCTTCGGACTTCGCGTTCCGACGCAGGCGTCGATGAAAATCAGCGATAGATAGGCGGCGGGTAAAATTAAAAGATATTTGTTGATGAAGATTGCAGCGACGAGGATGGCTACGGCGCCGATAACAAAAAGCGCGGGCAAAGTATGCACCAACTTTAACGAGTCGGGATAGAGTTTATAGAGGTTGATACGGGCTTTTCCGAATATGTTTACCTGCTTGTAGAAGCGCTTCAGATTGACGCGGCGTTTGTGATAGACGTAGGCTTCGCGATAGAGTTTGGTCACGAATCCGGCGCGGCTGATGCGTATGCTCAAATCAATATCTTCGCCATACATATCCTTGAAACCGCCTACCGCCTCGTAAACCTTACGCGAGAAGCCCATGTTGAAGGTGCGCGGCTTGAACTTTTCCATGTTTATCTTGCCGCCCCTGATGCCGCCGGTTGTCAGGAAAGAGGTCATGGCGTAGTTGACGGCTTTCTGCATTGTTGTGAATGACGAATGTTCGCGGTCGGGGCCTCCGTAACAGTCGGCATAATCGTCGGTTAAACAGCTTATTACGGTCGAAAAATAGTCCGGAGGAATGATGCAGTCGGAGTCAAAGAAGACGAAGTAGTCGCCTCGTGCGTTCTTCATTCCGACATTTCGCGAGTCGCTGCGACCGGAATTTTCCTTTGCAATATAATTAATATCCATTTTGTCCTTGAACATCTCGACTTCTTTGTCGCATGGTCGGGTTGAACCGTCCTCGACAAGGACAAGTTCGAAATCATTACATGTCTGAGCAGCAAGGCTTTCGAGCAATTCGTGCGCTTCGTCCGGACGGTTATATATCGGGACAATTATGGAAAATCGCATGTTTAATTTACGAGTTTGAGTTCATTGATTAACCTGTCGCATTTTCCCCATTTCTCAATCATCCAAAGCACGTAGCGGATATCGACGCTGATTGTGCGCTGCAAGGCGGGTTCGAACGCGATGTCGCCGCTCATGGCTTCCCAGTTGCCGTCGAAAGCAAGGCCTATTAGACGTCCGTTTTTGTCGATGACCGGACTGCCGGAATTGCCTCCCGTAATGTCATTATTCGACAGGAAGCAGAGCTGCAGTTCACCATTATCGTTGGCATACGAACCGAAGTTGTGATTCTTGACAAGGTCGATTATGTCGTCTTGAAGCCAGAACTCATAACTCGTCGAATCTTCTTTTTCGAGTATGCCCCGATCGGTTGTATAATAATTGTACCATGCGGCGTCATAAGGGCTGTATCCGCTAATAGAGCCGTAACTCAGGCGCATTGTGAAGTTGGCGTCGGAATAAAATACGCTATCCGGATATATTTTTTGAAGTCCGGCAAAATATAGCCGCTCGCCTTTTTCTATCTCGTAACTCGCATCATTGAGCGAAGCGGCAGTCTCCATAAGCGACATCAGCGCCGACTGTGAGAGCACGGCGGCAGGGTCTTTCTTTTCGTACTTTTTGTATTTTTTCTCGTCTTTTAGCACTTCGCGCATCTTGTCCTCCGACAGCAGTACGGTAGTTTTGAACAAATCCGAAGCGTAGCGTTCGTAGTCGCCTTTGTATTTCTTGTCGATTTCCTTGTAAACGTCAGGCAGGTATTGGGCAGGGACACGTTCTTTGGCTATTTTCATCATAGCAGCGAGGACTTTTTGGTCTAAAGCGGGATCGTAATCCTTGAAAAATGGGCGGATGCGCTCTTCGAGATAATCTTCAATGTCGATTGTCGAAAGATTACGATTAGGGATACTGCCGAATGTGCGTGCGAGGCGGATGATTTCGGCGCCGTTAGCGAAAGCTTCCGATAAGTATGTCAGGTACTTGCGTTGTTCGTTGATAGAGAGATAGCCGTCTTTGATGGTTTTTAACACGTCGCCGTAAATATCCTTATTTTCAGGCCTTTGCGCCCAGCGATCGAAAATTTCTTCCTCAGCTTGTTTGCGTTCTATGACGTTGAGGTTGGCGATGCCGCGGTTCATGCCTATAGAGTTCTTCCAATAGTTAGAGCTACCGGCATATTTTGAGGCGTATTTGATACGTATGGCGTCGTCGGCCTGCATAGCTTTCTTCCATATTTCCTGCTTTATTCCGCGCACTTCGATACGGGGCGCGTTGATGCTGTTGATGCGTTGATCGACGCCCCAGGAAGATAAATAGCGATTGGTGCTGCCGGGGAAACCTATCGTCATCGCAAAGTCGTTTTCTTTATAACCACCGACGGATACCTCCGCAAAGAACGTTGGTTTGTATGGACGGTTATTCTTGTCGTATGAGGCCGGGCTGTTTGTGGAGTCGGCATAGACGCGGAAAACGGAAAAGTCGCACGTATGGCGTGGCCACATCCAATTGTCGGTGTCGCCGCCAAACTTGCCGAGTGTCGAAGGCGGAGCAAAAACGAGGCGTACATCGCGATAGACATTGTAAGCGACGATGTAATACTTGTTACCGGCGAAGAAGGGCACAAGTTCGGTCTCAATGAAACGACCTTTTTCAAAGCTCCTCCTTAAAACATTGCCTATCGAATCGGCCGTAATGACGCGCTTGTATTCGTCCTTGATATCCGAAATCACAGGAATGATGCTATCCGTCACGTCGATAATTTCTCTGAGGTAGCGTACGGAAAGGTCTTCCACAGGCAGTTCTTCCTCAGCGCTTTGCGAGATAAAACCATTCTTGAGGTAGTCGTGCTCGACGCTGCTCAATTTTTGCAGCGCAGAATAGCCGCAGTGGTGATTAGTGAATATCAAGCCCTGGTCGGATACGGTTATTCCGGTGCATCCGCCGCCGAAAATAACGACGGCATTAGCCAGCGACGGATTGTCTTTGTCATAGAGAAAGTTGTAATCCGGAGTAAATCCCAATTCTTTCATCTTCGCGAGGCTTTGAGCGTTCAGTTCATTGATGATCCACATGCCTTCATCGGCGTGTATTTGACCTAAACATGTTATAAATAGCGCAATAGCGCCTATTTTTTTCTTTAAATTCATATAATATATTTTTTATCAAGGCGCAAATTTATAAAAAAAATGCGGTATGGATAGTTGTTTGTTGAATATTTTAATGATTATTTATTTTTTCTTTTTTAATCACTATCCCCAGAAAGGCAAGTAAAATAAGCGTCCTGTACCCGAATTTCAGCACTTCCGAATCAATTTCCGGCAACATGGCGGCAAAGTAGCATGCGGTGGCTAAAATGGTGTAAATCAAGGCCGAACGCATGTCGTAAGCTACGGGAAAGCGTTTTCGGCCGATAAAGTACGAGAGTAGCATCATCACTAAGTTACTTGCAAACGATGCCCAGGCACAGGCTATAAAGCCGTAATGAGGTACAAATAGTATGATTATCAGCACTGTAGCTACACATCCTATAATCGAAAAATATGCCCCCCAGCGCGTTTGGTCGGTCAGTTTGTACCACATCGAGAGGTTGAAATAGATGCCGAAAAAAAGTTCGCCGAGCATCACTATCGGCACGACCGATAGTCCGGCATAATAGTTTGAGCCGACGAAATATTTGATGATATCCAAGTAAAACATCACGCCGAGGAATATCACTAATGCAAAGATTATGAAATATTTCATGGCTTCGACGTAGGATTTGCGGTTATCGTCGGCTCGGTGTTTGGCAAAGATGTACGGCTCGTAGGCGTATCGGAACGCCTGAATGAACATCACCATTATGACGGCAATCTTGAAACAGGCGCCGTAAATGCCGAGTTGTGCTTCTGCAACAGCTTTATCTTCAAAGAGAAACGGGTATAGAATCTTATCCGCCGTTTGGTTGAGAATCCCAGCTACGCCAAGTATTAGCAACGGGAATGAATATCGTATCATCTCTTTGAGTTTCAGTATATTAGGCTTGACTTTCAATCCCGGTAACATGTCGGGTAGGAGCATCAGCAGCGTAAATGCCGTTGTAAACACATTAGCGATAAAAATGTATCCCACACCATAGTCCGGACGGTAAAACCAGCTGATTAACTGCGAGTTGGACTTATTGAGCGCCGGACATATCACGAGGAAAAAGATGTTGAGGAAGATGTTGAGAAAGATGTTGAGCAACTTTATGATTGCGAAGCGGACAGGGCGGTTGCGGTAGCGCAGGTAGGCAAAAGGTATGCAGCAGAAAGCGTCAACGGCCACTATGCAAGCCATCATTCCGATATATTCGGGGTGGTCGGCATAACCCAGTGCGGCGCTGACCGGCGAGATGAATGATGAGATTAATATGGTGAATATCAGCGAAGTAGATGCTATGCTATATAGGGTTGTGGAGTAAATTTGCAACGGTTTGGCTTCGTCCTTCCGGTTTATAAACCGGAAAAACCCTGTCTCCATACCGTAAGTCAGAAGGATCAGGAGCAGCGCCGTCCAGCCGTAGATGTTGGTGACAATCCCGTACTCACCAGTATTAATAAGTACGCGAGTGTACATAGGCACTAACAACCAGTTAAGTACACGCCCAATAATACTGCTCATCCCGTAGATAGCAGTATCTTTGGCTAATTGCCGCATCCCGCCTTTGCTCTTTTCAATAGCGGAGACGCTGTTATTACTCAGTTCTGCCATTCGCTTTTTTGGGGCAAAGATACACATTTCTTCTTCTTTTAAAATAAAACCGACAAAAAATCACCGAAATACATTCCATTTTATTTATTCAAACAGCGAACCATGTGCGATGAAGCGGGTTTTGCCGAGGTGTTGGTAGGCGAGGTCGGTTACTTCGCGTCCGCGCGGGGTGCGTTTGAGGAAGCCTTCCTGTATCAGGAACGGCTCATAAACCTCTTCAAGCGTGCCCGGGTCTTCGCTCAGGGCGGTTGCGAGGGTAGTAAGACCTACCGGACCGCCGCCGAACTTATCTATAATAGTATTAAGCAGTTTATTATCAATGCTGTCGAGGCCATAGCGGTCGATGTTAAGGGCTTCGAGGGCATAGCAGGAGATGGCTTTGTCGATGTCGCCGCTACCTTTGACTTGTGCAAAATCGCGCACTCGCCGCAACAGCGAGTTGCATACGCGCGGCGTACCGCGGCTGCGTCCGGCAATCTCTTTTGCAGCATTGAGGTCGCACCTCACACCGAGAATCTCCGCGCTACGAAGTACAATCCGTGTCAGCGTCTCCACATCGTAGTATTCCAAGTGCATGTTTATGCCGAATCGAGCACGTAATGGGCTGGTTAACAGACCACTACGTGTTGTGGCGCCTATAAGCGTGAAGGGCGACAAATCTATCTGGATAGAGCGGGCGCTCGGACCTTTATCTATCATAATATCAATGCGATAATCTTCCATCGCAGAATAGAGATATTCCTCCACAATAGGGCTGAGGCGATGGATTTCATCAATAAACAGGACGTCGTTACGGTCGAGCGATGTCAGCACGCCCGCAAGGTCGCCGGGCTTGTCGAGAACAGGGCCGGACGTGATTTTAATACCCACGCCGAGTTCGTTTGAGATGATGTTTGACAGCGTTGTCTTGCCCAGACCCGGAGGTCCATGCAGCAGCACGTGATCGAGCGCCTCGCCGCGCATCCGTGCGGCTTTGACGAACACCTTAAGATTATCAACCACCTTCACTTGCCCCTTGAAATCATCAAAAGCAAGCGGTCGCAGCTTGTTCTCGAACTCCTTTTCCCGGTCTGGGACGCTCTTTCGAGCCTCCTCCCTAATGTCAAATTCGTTATCTTCCATGTTGCAAATATACGAATTATTTTTCAATCCTGATGCGTGCATCGACGGCAATTATGCCTTTCGAGGTGGCAAGCAGGGGATTGATGTCGAGTTCTTTGATTTCGGTGGCGAAGCGCAAAAGGGCTGAAAGATGCACGATTATGCGGGCGAACTGGTTCTCGTCGATGCCCTCCTGCCCGCGGGCGCCCTTGAAAACCTTGTAGCCGCGCAGGGAGCGTATCATAGAGATCGCCTCCTCTGTTGCAAGCGGCGCCAGACCTGAAGCGACGTCCTCGAATATTTCGACAAAAATACCGCCGAGGCCGCACAAGACGATGTGTCCGAATTTATCTTCATATTTTGCACCGGCGAAAAGTTCCATGCCTTTGAGCATCGGCTGCACAAGAACGGCCTTGGCGCCAGCGATTTCCATCAGGCGGTTGAACTCAATTTCGAGGTGCTTCTCGCTACGGATATTCAACGCCACGCCGCCGACGTCGGACTTGTGTACAGGCCCGACGACTTTAGCTGCAACAGGATATTCTATGCGTGACGCGAAGTCGCGGATCTCGTCCCATTTGTCCGACGCAAGTTCTTCGACCATCGGGATTCCGGCGGCTTTAAAGAGAGATTGAACATAAGCAGGCGCGATGTATCCGGAATCGGGTATGCCGTCGATGATTCTGCGAATCACCGGAATATCTACTCCTTTGAGTTCCAAATTGTTAGGTAACGGATGCGGCGTTTGCAAGATTTTAGTCAACGCATTGGCGAGACCTACCTCATCGCTAAAATTGACATGCCCTTTCTTGACGAAAAAGTCAGTTTCATCCAAGGCCGTACTTACCGACGGTAGCACCGGGAAAATAGGCTTCGTGCAAGTCCGCATCTTCTTGTCGAGCACGTCGTAGGCCTCGTAAACCTGTGTCAGTCCGGGGCTTCCGAAAATGACCGCCATTCCGTCGATGTTCTTAAATTTCTTCTCGCAATAGTCGATAGCGACGGCAAGATGTTTAGGTTCGCCCGTACCGAGTATGTCGATGGGATTACTTACCGACGATCCGGGTAATAGCTTTGTTTTCAAATCTTTAGCTATGGCAGTATCCGACAGATTCGGAATGTTCATGCCACCTTTTGAAAGGGCGTCGGTCAGGATTACCGCCGGTCCGCCGGCATGAGTTACAATAGCTATATTCTTGCCTTTCAGTTCCTTGAGGGTGAATACGGCGCCGAGTGTGGCGAGTTCCTCACGGCTGTAGCAACGCACGACGCCGGCTTTGCGGAAAAGAGCTTCGACGGCAAGGTCGGGATTAGCCATCGCGCCGGTGTGCGACGACGCAGCGCGTATCCCCGATTTCGATGTCCCCGACTTGATGGCGGCTATCTTGCAGCCCTTGCGAATAAGTGAAGTCGTGTGTTCGAGCAACTTGTCCGGTTCTCTAATGCTCTCAATATAAAGCAGTTTTATCTTGGAGTCAAGCGCCGGATTGAAGTTCTCATCCATGTATTCGAGCACGTCTTCCACTCCGATCTGAGCGGCGTTGCCAATCGACCACACCGAGTTGAAACGTAAGCCCATCCTGATGGCCGATTCCATTATAAAGATGCACGTCCCTCCGGAACTCGAAATCATGTCGATGCCGAAAGGGTCGATAGTCGGTATCGGAAGCGTGAAAAGGCTGTGGTGATAACGGTTGAGCATACCGATGCAGTTAGGCCCGATAAGGCTTGCCTTTGCCCGGTCGATGACCTCGGCGATTTCCTTTTCGAGTTTGCCGCCCTCGGCGCTCTCTTCGCCGAAGCCGGCAGTGTACATAATGAAAGCCTTAACACCTTTTTCGGCAGTAAGGGTCTTTACTATATCGAGGCAAGCCGCCGCCGGTACGGCAATTATAGCTAAGTCGGTCTGCGGAATGTCCTTCACATCTTGGTAGCATTTAAGACCCTGAACTTCAGTTTCTTTGGCGTTTACAGCATATAGTTTGCCGTTATAGCCGCCGTTTAGCAGGTTGCGGATACAGTTTCCTCCGGGTTTGGAAGTCTTGTTCGACCCTCCTACCACAACTATGCTCCTTGGATTTATCAATTCTTTGTTAATCATACTCGAAAATATTTTTCACAAAAGTAGCAAAAGTTTTCTAATCGACAACAAGCCGCAGGAAAAAATATTATTTATCGGTGTTCCGGCGTTGAATCGGTTTACCATCCGAAAGCATCGTCGTCGAGCCACAAGCCTTGTACTTTCAAGGTTTGTTCGATGACATCGCGGGCGACGCCGTAACCGCCGGCTGCTGGGCTGACGTATTTGGCTATGCGTTTGATTTCAAAGTCGGCATCAGCTGGTGCGACAGGCAGTCCTGCCCGCATCATTACTGCATAGTCCGGCATATCATCACCGCAATAGAGGATTTCTTCGTCCTTCAGGCCTGTCGCGAGCAGAAAATCCTCATAGTCTTTGAGTTTGATGCTGCTTCGCATATAAATATGATTGATTCCGAGTCGTTCGAAACGTATGCGTACCGCGTCGGTATAACCGCCTGTTATGATGCCGATCTCGAAGCCTTTTTTGACAGCAAGTTGAAGAGCGTAACCGTCCTTGATATTGACGGTGCGCATCGGGTCGCCATTGACAGCGAGTGGAATGACATTTGCCGACAGAACGCCGTCAACGTCAAATACAAATGCTTTTATTTTCGTTAAATCGTAATTTATCATTGTTTTGTAATTGCTTTATAATGAATACTTTCGCTTATTAAATTATAAATATCTTCGGATAGTTTATCGTCGAGCATTGAGAGGTGCTTAGCAATGATATTCGTATCGAAACGGACGGCGGGGCCGGTTTGCGCGGTGTCAGGACGCATGACGTGCACCTTGGCCGCGGTCTCGTCAATCAATGGAAGCAAAACAGATGGATTAATATCCTGTTTTTCAAGTATATCCCATGCGAGCGAATACAGATGATTCGTGAAATTGCAGGCAAAAACGGCTGCAAGGTGCAGGTATTTGCGTTTTTCGGACGACAAAAAGCTTACGCAGCTCGATATCGAAGAGGCTATTTGATGCACTGCAAACTCCTCGTCTTCGCCTACGCCCTCAACGAAAATCGGCACATTATTGAAATCCTTATAACGCTCTTTCGAGAATGTTTGCAAAGGGTACATGACGCCGTAACGCTTCACATAACCCTTAAACACGTCGATGGGAACACTTCCGGAAGTATGAATCCATAAGCCGTCATTAGGTGTGATGCCGGCAATGGCATCAGGCAGGGAGTCGTCCTTCAGGGCGAAAATATAAACGTCGGCGTCTTCACGTATTTCGGAATAATATGTTGTAAATGAGCAATTTAAAGTTTGAGCCAAAGTTTTGGCGCTTTCGATGCTGCGACTGTAAACCTGCAATATTCGATATCCGGCTTTCCGCAATGCCGTCGAGAGATGCGTCGCTACATTACCGGCGCCTATCAACACAACTTTCATGCCCAAAAATGATTCAAAACTTTCCATATTTATACTGAAAATGAAATGCAAATGTACGCTTCATAGTCGATATTTCCAAGTATTTTCAGACAGAAACATACGTTTTTAAGATTTTTCGCGTTTATAATCTATTGTTGCAAACAAGCGTGAATATGATAAAAAGAATAATTATATGTCTGATTTTTACTGTTTTGACAGGTGAGGCTATGGGACAGGAAGTTCGTCGTGCACGAATTTTCGGTAATGTGCGCGACGCAGACAATAACCCTATCGAATTGGTCAATATCAGAGTTAAAGGGACGGTAATCGGGACGGCGACCAACGAAAAGGGTTATTATTCGTTGACTGTAGCGACCGGCGATTCTGTTGTATTAGTCTTTTCCTGCCTCGGATACAACAAATCCGAGCGGATTATTCCTTCGCTGACTCAAGATATCCGGCTGAACGTCAAAATGAGTTACTCGTCGATAGAACTCGGCGAAGTATCGGTCACGTCACACCGTAATCAGGCCGATATGATGCAGTCGCTTGACGCCGGTCGCATGAAAATATTGCCCGACCCTTCCGGCGGCAGCATTGAGAGCCTTATCGTGACGTATGCCGGCGTATCGTCTAATAATGAGCTGAGTACGCAATATTCGGTGCGGGGTGGCAATTACGACGAGAATATCATTTATGTGAACGGCCTAGAAGTCTTCCGCCCGCTACTGATACGCTCCGGACAGCAGGAGGGCTTGAGTTTCATCAATCCGGAGATGACGGCTAATGTGCAGTTTTCTGCCGGTGGCTTTGAGGCGCGGTATGGCGACAAGATGAGTTCCGTTCTCGACATAACTTATAAACGGCCTCAGGAGTTTGAAGGCTCGGCGACAGTGAGTATGCTCGGCGGTAGCGCCTACGTCGGCAATTCGGTCGGCAAGCTCACTCAAGTGACCGGAGTACGTTACAAGACCAACCGCTCGCTGTTAGGAACAATGGATACTGAGGCGGAATATGACCCTAATTACACTGACGTCCAGACATTTATCACCTACCGCTTTAACTCCAAATTCGAGGCTGATTTTCTTGGTAATCTGTCGCTTAACAACTATAATTTCACGCCTCATACTCGTATGACTTCATACGGTACGGCTAAGAATCCGTTAAGTTTCCGTGTTTACTTCGACGGCAAGGAACGCGACAGTTTTCAAACGCTTTTCGGCGCAATGACGCTGAAATATACACGCAGCGAAGATGTGCAGTATGGCATTCAAGCCTCGGCTTTCAACAGTCGTGAGGAAGAAAGTTACGACATCACGGGCGAATATTTGCAGAATACGGCCGAAAAAGGAACGACGACCGATGATATCAAATCGGCTTTAGACGTTGCGAGTTACCACGAACACGCCCGTAATCGTTTACATTCGACTGTCGCCAACGTCGGCACATTCGGGATAGCCAAGATTAACGCGAGCAACGTGCTCAAATTCGGCGTCAACGCCCAAATCGAGCGTATCAGCGACCGCATAGGCGAGTGGGAAAGTCGCGATTCGTCGGGCTATAGCCTGCCTCAGACAGGCACGGCCGTCAACGTCATCAGCAACCTCTTTTCGGATAATGATCTGTCGAGTATGCGTTATTCGGCTTATATTCAGGATGTTTTCAAGTTTCGCACCGCACAGGGCATGTTCACTGTCATCGGCGGTGTGCGCGGGAGCTATTGGGACTACAATCGCGAGACGATTATAAGCCCGCGCCTGTCTGTCGGATTCATTCCCACAACGGAACAAAACCTGATAATGCGCTTTGCCACAGGACTTTACTATCAGCCGCCGTTCTACAAAGAATTGCGCTCGGTTGTCACCGACGAGAACGGCAATAACATCGTTAATCTCAACTCTAAACTGCGTTCACAACGTTCAACCCATTTTATTATCGGCGGCGACTACACTTTTCGCGCCATCAGCCGGAATTTCAAGTTTACTACCGAGCTTTATTACAAGAAGTTGGATGACATCAATCCCTATACCATTGATAATGTCAAGATTCGCTATTACGGCTATAATGTGGCGAAGGGCTACTCAATGGGCATCGACATGAAGTTCTTCGGCGAGTTCGTCCAGGGCGCCGACTCATGGCTTAGCGTCTCGCTGATGAAGGCGCGGCAGACGATTAACAATACCCTGACTGTGCCGACGCCAAACGACCAGCTCTATAACATTTCCCTATATTTTCAGGACTATTTCCCGGGCAACAAGCGGGCAATGATAAACCTCAAAGGCATGTTATCGGGAGGTCTGCCGGTCACCATTCCGAACAAAGGATGGGAATCGTTCCGCTATCGCCTGCCGCCATACCGCCGCGTTGACATCGGCTTTGTTTACCGGATTGCAGGCGAGAGTGACGCCATCATGGACCGCGCCTTCTTCAGTCATTTCAAGAATATATGGCTCGGAGTCGATGTATTCAACCTCTTCGGCATCAGCAATACCAATTCATATTACTGGATTACAGATGTTTATGGAGAACAATCATCCGTGCCTAACTATCTTACCGGACGCCAACTAAACCTGCGTCTAAGCGTGGATTTCTGAAACTAACTTATTGTTCTACAATCAGCCATTTACCGTCAGAACGTCCTCCCTCACGGCGAACAATTCCCGATTTTGTAAGTGCCTGTATATCACGCTGTATTGTGCGTTGTGCAACGGATAGCCTTTGCGACATTTCTTCTGCCGTAATGGTGGGTAAATCACACATGAATTTTACTATAATTTGCTGTCTTTCAGTTAAATTCTTTGCGACATCGTTTGCGACATTCTTTACGACATTTTCATTGTCGCTTTCATCTTTTGCAATCTTTGTTGTGTCGATAAAAAATGCAAATTTTGTCTTACCGATTGAGGTTTCAAAAGTAACATTGTTGCCGGTTTGTTTCTTCCATTCGAGCATTTTATCAAAACCGTAACCGCCACTCTCACAAAGTTTTGCTACACGGAAAAATTTTGCTAAAACAGGATTTCTCGGTAACGATTCGTCTATTTTCAGAAGTTCTTCGACAGGAAGCGGCAAACTACCAGGATTTTCAAATTCGATACGATTGGTAAATACACGGATACGCGGTTTCATTATACTGAAATAGTCGCTGTGAATGAGCAAGTTAACAAGCGCTTCGCGCAAAGCGTCGATCTCTTTTGTATCCTCGTGTCCGATACCCATTTCACCGATAGTCAATGGATTATTGGCATAATTTTTCAAGCGTTGAAACAACACAAAATAGTATTCCCAAAGGTTTTCTTGTTCGTCGATTCGGTATGTGTAACGAACTGCGGCATCGGAATAATTTGTACCCGGAATTTCAAAATAATCAATGCGAAAATCAGAAAAGGTGTCGGTAATTTCTTCGTTTTTACCTAAAAACAGCAAACCGCCGTAAGTCAGTTTCCCATCTTTTACAATTTTTAAACGGCGGTTAAATTCGTCATCGCTCATTTGATTGTAACGCAAATCTGGATTTCGCCATTTCAGATATTCACGAAAACGGTTGTACGAACTTCTATTCAGCGACTCAACCGAAGTTCCCTCAACGATTTTTTCCGACATTGTTCCAAAGGTCTGGTCGCGAAACAGTGCACTGATTTCAAAATCAGTGGCTCGCTGGTCGCCACTGCCCGTACGAATGAAAGTGTTTTGCAAACTGTTGTAATAAACAGGTTTAACGTCAGACGATGGAATAAAACACGCTAACACTTTTTTGCCGTCAATGTTGAATTTTTGAAAAGTAGGATTGATAACTACATTGAATTTATTTTTTGAACGCAGTGTATTTCCCAAGTCCTGCTCCAATTTTTCCATATCGGTAACGCCTGTGATTTCAAATGTTTTTCCGTTTTGCGACACACCCAAAACGATCCATCCACCCGAAGTGTTGGCAAACGCACTCACGGTATCTCAACAATTTTGGGGCAATTTGTTCTCGGCTTTTTTGACCTCGAAATTATCCCATTCAATGTCTTGCAGATGTTCCAACAAATGCTGTTTGGTCATCGATTTGCTGCTTTCTATGTTTCGAGATTCGGACATATACCATAATTTTGAATTGCAAAGATAGCATAAAATTTTCAATTACACACAAACGAATAAAAATTTCAGATAAAATTTATAGGGGAAAGATACAAAATTTTTCGCATATATTCACCGGACGCCAACTAAACCTGCGTCTAAGCGTGGATTTCTGATGTCATAGAAATACGGTGCGAAAATGAATATGCTTTATTCTTCCTTAACCAAAATATCCAACCTGTTTAGTATTTTTCCGACAAATGGATTATTAAACTGATTATTAGTTAATTTTAAAATGTATTCATCGTTGGTTTCTTCGTATGGTTGAAAACCCAATGCGACCGCCATTCTCTTTGAGCGTTGGTTATATTTATATATGTACACCTTAATAATACTCATAGGATCAATGATGAACATATATGATAATGCGATGACATTCGCGAATAATCCAATTCCACTATTGAAATACTTTGGTAGTACTCCACCGAATATATGTATTCTTCAATATCTTGATTATAGTAGAAGTCACAAAACCCCATATCTTCAATATCATCATCGTTAATTCTTGAAACAATGAACTTTTGGTGTCGTTTTCCTCTATAAAAAGTACTTTCTTCTATATTTAACTTATTATTTCCATAAAGAAACCATCTGAATTCATCGTTCTCAAGGCATTTTTTATATAGTCCAATGTCATGTTCTACAGTCTTGCGTATTTGAAATTTCATATCCTATTGAATAAATTGTTGATGTTTTGAATCGCTTTTGCTGTTAATGCGTTCTCGTAATTATCAGTTGGTTTTTTCACAAATCTGTTCGCAGCAAGAGCCGCAGAAAAGACGGCGCGGATTTTCATCAGTTCACATCTACTTTTGTCTCTAATATTTAATTTACCGTTTTGTAATAAATTTGCACCGTAACAACTATTACATACTGGCTCTATATAGCAGTTGTTAAAGCATTCTACATCAATAAAGTATTCAGCATTTGACCAATCAATAGTGTCAATAATTGCCAATTGTTCTACACTAAAAGTCATTGGCGTAAAAAAAGTACACGGATATTTTTTCCCATCTGCTTCATACGCGGCCATCAATTCGCCACATCCACATCGTTTCGTCATTCGTTTTTTTTCTTCGCATTTATAAATTGGCATATTTATATGGAACAGGCTCTATTTCAGGATGATCAATATAATAGCGACATAATTTATCTAATTGTTCGCAGACAACTTTTGTGAATTTTCTTTCTTCCCAATCTATTCCTTCTGCGAAATTAGTTCCGGTTATTTTAAATCCAATCGAGTGCAAATAAGTAATGTTATTATATAAATTGTTGACTGTTTCTTTTGAAATAGTCATTTTCAAAGTTTGAGATGGCCAACATTCGTAAAAAAACGGAATGTCTATACAATCAAATGAATTACTTCTGTTCATATTATGGCTTGTTCTTTCTCCATCTAAACTAACACTTACCCAAAATCTTTTTCTATTATTTCGTAACCATTCCTTAATTTCGCCCTTCACCAAAGTACCATTCGTTGTAGTAAAAAAGAGGAAATTATTTCGCCATTTCCGACTCCAAACCCATTCACATATTTCTTTGATTTTTTGAAATTCTAAAAATGGTTCACCTCCGAAAAAGTCTATTTCGATTTCATCATATTCTTTACTATTTAAATAGTGTCTGATAATATTCACGGCAGTATCTTTGCAGATAACCTTTTTGTTTCTTATTGTCTCATAGCAATAAAGACATTTAAGATTACACTGATGAGTCATTATTATTGATAAGTTGAATTTTTTCATTTAATTTACGCTCGTTTGTTAGTATATTTGGATGTAAAAAAGGGGCTGTGCTTTTGGACAGCCCCGAAGTTTTTAACGCGAAGCATCGCCATGGCAAGAACCTGTACAATCGCCACTGCAACTTCCGTCGCTGCAACGTCCGCTAAAAAGAGTTTCTTCGCGTTCGGGATATTGCCCCGAGAATTGAAGATCGCTTACTGACCTGGTTATAAGGTCATTTAATAATTGGGTGTACATAAAAAAAATATTAAAGTTACGCCTCCACTTTAATTGGCTATCGGCTACTCCATTATCTGATATAGACAAAAAAAGCATGGATACTCTCTCCATGCTGTGCGGTTGTAGGAATAACCTTGTATCTTGGAAAAGTCATACCCATGCTAAAGCATAGACATTCGCTGACTTATTCTAAAGATACTATCCAGAAACTTCCTACATTTCACAGCATCTCGAACAATAGCAAACGCTATTTTATATGTCTTATTTTGTGTGCATTACGCACTTTTTATTTCTGTTTCTTAAATCATAATTGTTTATAATTTCGTTGCAAATATACTACTTTATTTTATATTTCCAAAAAATTATTCTTGTCGGAGATAAATTTTTGCACAAAAAAGCAAAGTGTTGCAGTTTACTAATGTTTTGTGACATTAGACAAGTTGAGATTATCCACACAGAAATCGGATTTGCCAGGTGAAATGATATTAAACAACTATCACACAGAAAATTAAGCGCGGATAAAAACTATTACTGATTTTGGGGGCCAGTCAGGTCGGAAAAACTTGGCTACCGAAGGAGTTTCGATAATCACCATCACATGAATTTTTCCCTTTTTTGGAGGTTCAGGAGGCCGATCATCAGGAAGACTACGCCGGCTATTAGCAGGAACAGACGGCTTTGGAGGATGGTGTTTTGCCATATCGTCGGGTGCATGTCGCGGGGGATGGTCAATGGGTTAAGGAAGACATTCCACATCGAGTTTTTTATCGACGAATTTTCATTCATAAAGATCATGAAGAATAAGCCGAGGATTATCATCACTACGGCTGTGCCGTTGCCACTACGCAATATTGTTGTGAACATAAACGCGAGATTGCCGAAGAAAAGCATCGGGAATATCAGTTGCCATGCCATTTCAAAGATATTGACGGGGTATAGCAATATGCGGGCGATGTAGGCGAAAATCACGATTATGAAGTAGTTCGCCACATAGACCATCAACATGCGGATGCCCCATACCTTGTAACGATAGTTAGGGATGCCGAAGATGATTTCGAGAATACGATTATCTTCGTCGTTTTGAATACCGAAGACTATCGGGTAGAAAATCAACAGCAGGCATGGGAACATCAGGAGAGTGTATATTGTGCCTTCGTTGATTTCGCTGTTGCGATCCCAGGCCTCCTGAAACATGAAGAACGAGAAGAAGGCAAAGGCGGCGACAAGAAACCAAAAGAACTTGCCCGCAAAGATGATTTTGAGGTTGTATCTGACAATTCTTGCGGCGATTGTAATATAATTTTTCCGTATCTTCATAATCTACATATTTTTCAACAAACATAAGTAAGCATCTTCGAGATTAGCCTCGACTTGAACGGCGCCGGGGTAGGGCTGTCCTACCGACAGGTAGCGTACTTGTATCATATCGCCATCCTGTATATTATTTACTACCAGCGACATATCGAGTTTTTCCTCGAACGAATCGGGGTCGATATGGAATTTCCATACCTTTCCTACGGCCATATCGACCATCTTTTCGGGCACGCCGAAATATTTTAACTCGCCCTTATTGACCACGACGACCTGATTACAGGAACTCGATATGTCTTCGATGATATGGGTCGAGAAGATTACCACGCGGTCTTTGCTCAGTTCGACGAGCAGGTTACGGAAGCGTATGCGTTCGCGAGGATCGAGGCCGGCGGTAGGCTCATCGACGACAAGGATGCGCGGTAAGTGCAACAGTATCAGTGCAATACCTATACGTTGCTTCATGCCGCCGGAGAACGAACCGATTTTATCGTCTTTGCGCTCGTACATGTGTACGGCCTTGAGGACATACTCAATACGGTCGGCGCGCACACGGTCATTGGTTAATCCTTTAAGAATGGCTTGATAATCAAGAAACTCAGTCGAGGTCATATTCTCATAAGTGCCGAATTCCTGAGGCAGGAAGCCGATGAGGCTTTGCAGTTCCTCGCGATAGACACGGGTATCAAGGCCGTTTATCCACATGCTGCCGTAGCTTTGTTCGAGTATGCCGGTGATGATGCGCATAAAGGTCGATTTACCAGCGCCGTTAGGTCCAAGCAAGCCGAACATTCCGGTCTTGATATCGAATGAAATACCGCGCAGAGCTTTGAACGGGCGCCGTCTTTTGCCCAATATAGGTATGCGTTTTACGAGGTGGAAATACGAACGTTTCAGGCCGGCATATTTCCCGCTTATTCGTTCGATATTGATATTCTTGTCGTAGAGATAATGCGATGTGATATAGATGATTATCCCCAGAATCATCAGTACGCCGATTATTGCGGTCAGTGAAACGCTTTCGAGTTTTATGTATAGGCCGCCTAAGATCAGGACGGGTATGGTCCAGAATATTATACGGTTGAGAATCTTCACCGTGCGGCTTCCTTTGAAGCGATAGAAAAGGTAAGCGCGTATTTTCCGCCACAGGTGGAGCGTCGAGAAATACATAGCTAAAGAAAAGAGGAAGCACCAGAACTTGTTTTCGAGATAAAAATACGTGAAATAAAACCCGAAGCCCCATAGTATGAACTGCCAACTGAGGCCGACAAAGTCTTTGAGCGAATGATATTCGAGTGTGAGTCCGAGGCGTTTACGCATTACTAAGCCGCTGTTCCATTGGCGCGAGAACAGTCCCGGCCGGTCGTAAATCTTTACGAGATTGCGTATTACGATATGGATATCCTTCTTCGGATCGACCACATCGGCTTTTGCACGGCGCAGGCTTGTCTGGGCGAAATAAGTGACGCCCGGAACAAGGATTACCAGTGCGACAAGATATATCGACTGCCACAGCAGATCGTCGGTATAGAGATAGATACACGCTATTCCGGCCAGTATAAGTATAAGATGCAGTATCTTCGTTTTAATCGAAAGCGTGCGATACCATGCCAAGGTATTTTCCATCGCCATATAGACGGTCGGGATAAGGACGAGCGTCAGCAATGACGAGAATGACAGTCCTCCGATAACGGTTATGGCGAAAGGCGCTCCGATAGCCCCGGCGTATTCGTTGTCGCCCATAGCCATGGGGAACATGGCGATGATAGTGGTAATGCTCGTAATGAGGATAGGGCGGATGCGTGAGAGGCCTGCAATCATCAGCGCTCTCTCGCGACGGAAGCCACGGCTGCGCAGGATATTTACATAGTCGATGAGGATAATGCCGTTGTTGACAACGACGCCGAGCAGGATGATGAACCCGATAAGCGTGTTGGCGCTCAACAGACTGTTGCCTGTCAATACCAAAGCGACAAGTGAGCCGATAGCGGCAAGAGGTATTGTGAACAGCATCACGAAAGGTGTAGTGACGGATTCGAATACGCAGGCCATAATCATGAAAATGAGTATGAAAGCGGCTAAAATCAGGAACTTAAATTCGCCGAACATATCTTCCTCGTGAATAACTTCGATAGCCACTCCGGAAGGAAGGTTATAGCTGGCGACGAGTTGGTCGATATCGGCACGGTAGCTTTCGAGCAGCGATTTCGAATCCTGCACGCTTCGGATAAAACTGTAGCTCACTTCGAGCTGTTTGTCCTGGTTGACACGTGTTATGCGCGAGCGTCCGTAGCCGCGATTCACGCTTGCAATGTCCTTCAGGTTATGCAGTCCGCCGCTCGAATTTTCGATTTGCACAGCTTCCAAATCGTTGATAGTCTTTTGTTTGCGTTCCTCGGCTTCCTCTTCTTCAGGGGTTTGGTCGCGGATGATGATGTCGTAGGAATCATCATTAACTTTGAAAGTCGTATTCGAAGAGTATTCGGTGTTGAGGCTTGCGAGGCCTTGAGTGATATTTGTGCGCGTGATTTCGTAAGTAGTGAGCAGTATCTGGTCAAAATCAAGCACTACTTCCGGTTGGCGACGGGTATATGACACCCTTGAATTTTGGATAAAATCCTGGTCATCAAGGAAATAGCGTACATCTTCAGCGACAAGTTGCATCATATCGTAATCTGCGCCTTTGATGACTACCCGTTCCTGATTATTGCCGATGCCAAGTAATCGCATAAACGAAGACATTCCGCTCATACTACTACTTCCGCCGCCTATACCTCCGCTACTACTGCTGCTTAAGGCGTCGGAGACGTTAATATCGCCGCCGTCGATATCGGGCATCTTCGATTCGACGTCAGCTTTGATTTCGGAGAGCGTCCGCTTGGAAATTTTCTTGTAATCCTCTTGCAGGACAAGTGTTACGGTAGCTTCTTCTTCGTTGATTCTGCTGATGATATCCAACTTTTCTGGTACTTCATTCAGGCGTTCTTCGACAAGTCTGACGACCTTATCGGTGCTTTCGAGCGTGCTGCCGGTGCCCATTGTCACCTGGATATTGAAACGGTCGGAATCGACTTCGCGGTTTGAAGACACAAGAGTTGCAAGCGACAAAATCAACGTAACGAAAAGCAGCGCAATAGCACCGAAAATAACCGCACCGGGATTGCGCAGGCAAGTTTTCAAGAGCACGAGATAAGCCTGCACCGGTCGCTGGTCGAGCGAAACTTTTTCATAGAAGACCGAGTTCCTGTTTTTGCGTTTGAGAATGACGTAGGCCGTCATCGGGATAAACAGCAGAGCTACGGCCATTGACACTAAGAGCGTCGAGATGATCGACACGCCTATATGGTCGCCGATTAATTTTATCAGGAAATTATCCGTAAAAACGAATGGCAGGAAGACGGTCACCGTAGTCAGGGTTGCTGCGACTATACTTCGCCATACTTCTTTAGTTCCCTGAATAACAGCTCTTTCCGGCGGCAAACCTGTGCCGGAAAGACGATAAATATTTTCGAGTACGACGACGCTGTTATCAAGCAGCATCCCGACGGCGAGCGCCATTCCGACAAGTGTGAGACTATTGATTGAAATGCCTGCCGAGTAAAATAGATTGAACGCCGTAAATACGGACATCGGGATAGAGAGGGCGATGAAGAATACCAGCCGCAGGTTTTTCAGGAAAAACCACAGCACGAGTACAGCCAGCAAGCCGCCGATAAGAGCGAGGTTGATGATCTGGTCGATATTTTCTTCCATCGTCTCGGCCTGGTCGCTGTCAATAGATATTTCTACATCCAGAGATCTCAGTTTTTCGTTCAGGTGGTCGATGACGTCACGTGTACGATGCGAGAGGTCTATAAGATTAGCCTGCGAATCGTTTGCGAGCGAGACGGAAATCGCTTCTTTGCCGTTGACGCGGCTGTAAGAAGTCTCCTCTTTCAGGTCGAAAAATACCGTAGCAACGTCTTTGAGCAGGATGGGGCCGGGTGCGACTACCAGATTCTCAAGTTCGGAGACTTTTGTGTATGACGAATTGACATGCACAAAGTATTGATTACCGGTCTCAACAACATTACCGACATATATTTTTTCCTGGTTATTGCTGTTCAACAGTGTGCTGATACGTGAAGTAGTGATGTTCAGCGCTTGGCAAGCCTGTTTGTCGAGGCGTATTTCTATGGCTTTTTCGCGTCCGCCGTAAACATTGACTGCGGCCACGCCGTCGATATTTTCAAGTTCGGCGGTGATTTCCTTGTCCACGACATTGCGAACCCTGTCCACACCGCCCGAACCACGTACCTGCAGCGACATAAACGAGACATTGGCCATCGACGAGACATCGACTTTTTGCACGCGGATAGTAAAGTCTTCCGGCAGGGTTGACGATACCTCTTTCATTTTTTCTTCAAGTTTGAGGGTCGTTGCCTTGAAGTTTATATTGGCCTTAAAATCAATTTGTATCGTTGCCGAGCGGCTTGTTATTTCCGACTGTATCTGGTCGATGCCGCCGATAGAACTAATCGCCCCTTCGAGCGGAATAACCACTTCCGATTCGATGTACGCCGGTTCCATTTCCTGCTGCCCGTTGACCGTGACGAAGAGCATAGGCAGTTCGGCGTTGGGCAGCAGTTCGACGGGTAATTGTTTGTATGACACGTACCCAAGCAGGGTAAGAGCCAAAAACAACATACATATCGTAATCTTTCTATCTAACAGAAAATTCATCTCTTATAAATTCATTAGTTTTCCGGCTGACGTTTGTAAACCCTTTGTTTCATACGTTCGAAAACGTAATAGACGCATGGTATAACCACAAGGCTCATCAGTGTTGAAGTGACAAGTCCGCCTATGACAGCTATAGCCATAGAGGAGCGTAATGCAGCGCCTTCTCCGATGTTGAAAGCCATCGGCAGCAGGGCGAGGATTGTTGTGAGGCTTGTCATGATGATAGGTCTGATGCGTTGCTGTCCGGCCTGTACAATAGCGCTCTTGAGGTCCATCGAGGTTTTAAGTTGAGAGATGCGGCCTACAAGGATTATAGAGTTGTTGACCGCGATTCCCGCAAGCATTATTATTCCTATCACGCCCATGATATTTATCGTCGAGCCTGTGATAAAGAACAGCAGAACCGAGCCTACGAGCGAGAGTGGGATAGTCAGCAGGATTGTGAACGGATGCAGCAAAGATTCGAACTGCGAGGCGAGCACCATGAAAACAAGGACTATTGACAGTATCAGTGCGAACATGAGGCTATTCATTGATTCCTGGCGTTGTTCTTCCTCGCCTGTGACGTTAATTGTATAATTATTAGGGAGTTCTACATCTGCTACGGCTGTCCGTATCTGCTGTGCCACCTTATCGAGCGAGCGCCCTGGGTTCATGTCGGCAAGTATCTTGTTGATACGGTTTTGGTTGCGGCGGAAGATTTCCTTAGGTGCACGCGAACCCGTTATCGTCGCCAATTCGCGAAGGCGGTACTCTTGCGTGCCGTTACGAATGATAAGGTTGGAGAGGTCATTGACCGTTATATCGGGCACTTTTATCACGATATCGCGCATTTCGCCTTTATAATCCATCTTTCCGACGTCGCGTCCCTGCAGATACTGCTGTAGTTGCTGGATAATAGTCGAAACCGTGATATTGTTGATTCCAGCCATTGTGCGGTCGATAGTTACGGTAAGTTCGGGCGCACCGTCGGCCATCGACGATTTGATATTATAAATCCCATCAACATTTTCCAATACAGGCAGAATTTCGTCCGTAATTTTAGATATCTCGTCGAGTTCTTCGCCCTTGACTTCGACAACGATAGGCACATTGTCGTCGGTAGCAAAGATTGCTCCCAAGGAATTATCGTCCTGTTTGAATGTCAGTTCGAGGCCTTCGATATTAGTAGTCACATCGACAAATTTAGCCATGACTTGTTCGGGAGTATAGGGGCATTGAGGCGACAGGATAATCTTCATCATCGCCGTATGTTCACCCTCGAACACTTCGTTGTCGGACGAGCCTTCGCCCACATGGCTGTATATCGTGCAGAGGCTGTCGGAGCTCACTGTCTTGAGCAGGTATTCGAGATTGCCGACTACCGCGTCGGTGCGTTCGAGGCGCGTTCCTTCCGGCATTTTCACCGAGATAGTGAAGGTTTTGCTTTCGGAGCGCGGAAGAAATTCGGTACCAAGGAATGGTACCAACAGCGCTGAAATGACGAGCAGCAGGAAAGACACTGCAATGACCACCCAACGATGACTTATCAGTCCGCTCAGAACATTGCTGTACCAGTTAAACCTTATGGATTTGGTTTCGACTTTGGCGTCCTTACGCCCCGTCATCTTGTCGTAGAGCATGGGAATGACCAACAGTGCGACGAACAGCGACGAAATCAGCGAGAACGCCACCGTCCAGGCCTGGTCTTTGAAAAGTTCACCGGAAGCGCCGTGCAGATAGACAATGGGCAGGAATACCACAATCGTAGTCAGCGTCGAGGCTATGACCGCCCCCGACACTTCGGAAGTGCCGGTAATTATCGAATCGCGGCGGCTTAGGCCGCGTTCATAGTTTCGGAAGATGCTCTCAATCACGACTATGGCGTTATCGACCAACATGCCGCCTCCCAAAGCTAAGCCGCTCAATGTCATGACATTGAGTGTTAATCCGTTGAAATACATCAAGTTGAATGTCGCAACTATGGACACCGGTATAGCGAGGCTGACAATAAGTGTCGTCCCGATGCGGCGCAGGAACAGGAACAGGACGAGTACGGCAAGGATAATTCCTATGATTGCGCTGTTCTTAACCTCGCCGATAGCCTGCTTGATGAATGTGCCTTGATTGCTGATTATCATGAAGTTATATCCGGGAAGCGCCTGTTGGATTGAGACTAATTGTTTCTCGACAAGGTCAACCACCCGGACGGTGTTGAACTGCATTTCTTTATAGACCGACAGTCCGATACAACGTTCGCCGTTTATGCGGACGATATTTTCGGGGCGGGCGTTCTCGAACTTTACGGTCGCTACTTCGCTCAAAAAGAGCGGGGCGCGGTTGTCCTGCGTCGTAGTAGTCGTGGTCGTTGTTGTTGTGGCGTCGGTCGCCTTATAACTTATGATAAGATGTTTGAAATCTTCTTCCGAAGCAAAAAGCGTCGAACTTTTTACGAGATATTGCAGTCCGAGTTCGCTGACACGTCCGCCCGAAATGCTTTGGTTGTTAGATTCTATTTTCTGCGCTATGTCGTCCATAGTCAGGTCGAAAGCCTTCAGTTTGTAGGGGTCGGTGCGGATGGTCAGAACCGGCACTTCTTCGCCCGACAGCGCCACTTCGGCCACTCCTTCAAGTCTTATCAACTCGTTGCGAATATAGCTCTCGGCCATCTTCCTAAGCTCCGACATATCGCTGATTGTGCGGTGCGACATTGCTATCAACACCACAGGGTCGGTGTTAGGGTTGTGTTGAGTGATATTTATTGACTCGATGTCTTGATTAGTAGAGAAAGTGCTCATAGCCTTCTGGAGGTCGAGGAACGCCTCGTCCATATCCTTCCCTTGGACGTATTCGACGGTTATTCTCACCGAGCCGACTTTGATGATTGACGACACCTGCCTTACATCGGTCTGCCTGATAGCCATCGACTCCATGTTCTCGACGAACAGTTTTTCTAATTCTTCGGGTGGTCGCTCGCCGGCCTCGACCTCGACGAAGAGACGCGGCGCGTTCAAGTCGGGAAGCAAATCTACGTTGAGCCTGTCGTATGAAATCTTGCCTAAGAGCAGGATTGCAAGCACAATCATACAAATCGTAACGGGATTCTTAACCGCAAAACTAATTATTTTATTCATAAAATACTGATATTCAATCTTATAATCAAGATAATCTTATTTCAAAATCTTTACGCGGCTGTTTTCGCGCAGAGTCTCGTAGCCGCGGGTAACGAGGTTATCGTTTTCTTTCAACCCATCGGTAACTTCGATGTTTTCTTCGTCTTCGAGGCCGGTCTGGATTATACGCTGGAAGGCCGTATTACGTTCTACGATATAGACGTACTTACGGTTACGATTTGTCATGATGACGTCTTTAGGAATAATAATCGCGCTTTCAGCCCTATCGACCACTATATCGGCCTTGACGAACATGCCCGGTCGGAGTTTCAGTTGTTTGTTGTCGATCTGAATCATTCCCTTGAAAGTACGTGTCTCGGTGCTGATTGCGGGCGACAATTGGCTTATAACGCCTTGAAGCGTATCGTCGGGGATAGTATAGTGGGTTATATGTACCGGTTGGTTCTGTTTCACGTAGCCGATGGTGCTTTCGGGCAGGTTGACATCCATGTAAAGGCTTGAATATGACATTATTCCTACCATTTCCTGTCCCTGTGCGATGCGGCCGTTGTCGGTATAATGCGGCAGCGAGACTATTACCCCGTCGAAAGGCGCTACGACATTCATCTTTTCGAGGCTGATGACCGCGTTTTCGAGGCTGTAACGCGCGTTTGTCAAGGATACGTCCGAGTTACGCATCTCGGTCAGGGTTGCGCCGCCCTTTTCGTAGAGTTCCTTTTGTTTTTTCTGTTCCTGCTCGGCTATATCGAGGCTTAATTTCTTGGAATCAATGGCTATGCCGTTTTCGTATTCCTTGTCTTCCAAGCGGATAACAACCTGGCCTTTACGCACTTGGTCGCCTAATTTGAACGGGCGGCCGGTAGCGGGGTTGTTTTGCAATTTGTACAAGCCGCTCATTTCGGACGAGAGTACGACGCTATAGGTAGCCGTGGCCGTTCCGGTAGTATTAATCAACTTGCTTATTGAGCCTTTCTTAATTTCCTGTACCGACACAGGCGTCTCAACTTCGTTTTGATTTGTCTGAATCTGGGAGTTGCAGGCCGTTATCAAGGCTACAACCGCCGTAGATAATAAAATTCTATACTTCATAGCAATATGTTTTTAATTATTATTTTCTAATGTTATTTCTTTTACCGGAACGACAGGTTCGTCTTTCTCGAAGTCGTAAAGGGAAAGGATTTTGAGATTGAGAAGTTGTTTCTTATAATTTATAAGAGTCCTTGAATACGTCAGTTTCGCGTCTGTCAGCTGCGTCTGATACTGACTTATCTGCATACCTGTGATTTCGCCTTCGCGATAGCGTGTCAGGTTCAGGTCGTATGTCAATTGCGCATTTCGGACGGTTTTCTCTTGAATATCAATCTGGCTACGGGTATTCTCGAGCGTCCTCCATGTCGTGCGCACATTGAGTTCGATATCGGTTTTCTGGTCATTATACTCCAGTTTGGCTATTGTTTGTTCGGCCTTTTGCGCCCTGATACGCGCTCTTCTTGCTCCCCAGTCGAACACCGGCACGGTAAAATTAACTACAATACTCGGGTTCTGTTCGGGTGTACTGTATATTTTTGATATTTTTGAATTATCGCCGACGATTCCCACGGACAGTGAAACATCGCCCTTGAATTTGTTCTCGTCTTTTATTTCGATCATTTTAAGTTCGGCTTCGTCAATAGCCAATTCGCGCCGGCGAAGTTCCATACGCGATTCCAATCCATGTCGTATGGCCCTGACGAGATCAACGGCAACGGGGTCAACCACTATTTCGGCGATGACCGAAATCTCGTCGGAGAGAGGAATACCGAGAGTTTGTTTGAGAATATCTTTATCGTTTTCGAGAGTTACGGCGCTGTTTTCGACTTTCAACTGTGCATTGGCAAGGTTCAACTCCGCCTCGAACAGTTTTTCCTTGGCAAGAAGCTCCGATTCGACTTTGTTTTTGATGATCTCATAACTCTGTTCCGAGTTTTTCAGTTCCTCCTTACTGATGTCGAGTTGGCTTTGGTCAAGATAGACGTTATAAAACTGTTCGGTGATACTGCTCTCGGTCTGGAGGCGTCGGATGGCATAATCTATTCCCGCATTCTCGTATTGAGCTTCCAATCGTTGAAGCGCCATCTTACGTGTGTTATAAGTAAATAGCGGTTGTTGAAGTCTTAAATACAGATTGTTGGAAAATCTCTCGTCGTTTGTTGACAGTTCATTGGCCGAAGATTCATTGGATTGCCAGCCGAAAGTATTTATAAGAGAAATGGTACCGTCGGTCAGGAGGATCGGCTGATCGACCCGGAAAGTGCCGGAAGTATTAAAAGTCTCATTAGTGTACCATTGCGAGACGCGGGTATCGAATCTTCTGCCTCGGTTATATGAGACAGGGCTTAAATCTAATGAGAATTGCGACTTTAGCGATGCCCGCCGTGCTACGAGTTGTAACTGATAGCTTTCGAGAGTCAGCTTCAACTGTTTTAGCGCAGGGTTGTCCTGCTCGGCAATGTTTAGCGCTTGCTCAATCGTCATCGGCTCCCGTATCTGCCCGCCTTCCTGAGCGATAGATACGGTTGACCATCCGGCAATAAGCATTGTAATCTTAACTGTTAACTGTCTATATTTCATACGTTTATATTTTGTTATTATTTTCTGACTAATTTCACTGCGTCGGCGGTTACGGTTGATTGTCCGCATTGATTTGTGAGAATGACTTTCACTGTATCGGCATTAAAATAGTACGATCCGAGAGGTGTCCAGCCCTCGTCGGAACGCCACAGATTAATGTATGCGTCTTCGTAGTCGTCGTCGTAATTGATTTTGAATTTATATTCATTATCGCCGCCACTGCCTCCTCCGCGATTACCTCCGCCGGGGCCACCAGGTCCTCCCGGTCCTCCCGGGCGGAAGCTGCCGCGGCGCTGGTCGTTCGAGCGACTGTAATAATAATACAATTCGTATTGTCCGGCCGCAGGAACAGGGATTTTCCATGTCGCCGTCTGACTGCCGCTACCGCTTTTAATGACGTAGGCCGAGCGGATATGTGTGCCGTAATATTTTTCGTTGGTCGTCAGTGTCCATTGCAGCGGAGGCCGCCAGTTCGATATTCCGGAATAACGGAACGAATTGTTGTCGTCTATTTCGAGCCATTGCGGGAGCAGCCCCACTATGTCGGGCTTTGAGACGGCGAACAGAGTAGAATCTTCATTATCGACGATTATCTCGCCCGGAACGTTGAAAGAAGCGTTGGTTACGATGAAGTCGCCGGCCTCGTCGATCGGTTTGTTGCGTTCGCGGATAATATTATTCAGGGGCACGGTTATCAGGTTGGGCAGATTGGCCGAGATCAGGGTGTTAATGCTGATACTGCGCGGCGCTTCATCCCATACGGATACTATTTTCTTGGTCTGATGCGCGGCTATGGAGACTTTGCGCGTCTCACCCTCAAAGTTGGTGTTGCGAGCGCCGCCGAACATTATACGCGCACCGCCGCCGCCTACGCCACCACCTCCGCCGCCGAAGGTCATGCGACCTCCGAACCCGCCGAAATTACCGCCGCCGAGACTTGTTTCAACATTGATAATGCCGTCAACGTCGGAATCGTTGGTTATTTGCAGCCTGATGATGTAAACCTCTTTGTCGCGGTTTGTCAACCTCACCACTTCGGGGATTCCTACGGTATAAACGGGCAAGATAGCCGGATCGTTCCATGTTTCGAGAGGTTTGCGTAAGTCGGTTCCGGAGATGGAGCCGAGAGTATCGAGCAGGCTCTCGAAAGTCATGTTAGTGAAGATATTTCTTTTCAATATTGCCCTAAGCGAATCCCTGAACTCATCGTTCCCTTTATTCAGTTCGGCAGGTGCAAACAGATAATTTGCCTTCAGCGATACGATATTATCAAGCAAGTCGCGATAATCGACGTTCGACAGCAAGTCCTTGAACGTATATTGTCCCAATATGATATTGGCTTTCTCGTTGTTGCTTATGCCGTTAGTCTGACGCATCCACTGGTTATTGTCGGTTTTGTTTTGCAGATACAGTTCGACAATACGGTTGGCGACAGGCCATTCCGATGAATAGATATTGTAGCGGAAATTATACAGTTCGGGGAAGATGAAATAGGGATTCGGAGTAGCCGTAATATTTATCTGCCCTCTGTCTTCGGTAAAGTTTATATTGCTTTCTGTTCGTTGGAACATGAATAATATCGCGTTGAGCGCCCTCAATGTCGCTTCTTTATCGGTTATGTCCTGGCCGTTATTTTTGGCCATTTGTTTTTCCCTCTTCATACGGCCTGCGAAATCGGCTTCGTTGAACAGGGCGCCTTTTTCGGGGAAAAGTATCATTTCGGGCTGTAATTTCTCCTGCGCCTGTGTCCATGTACGCACGTAACTGAAGAATTGCACCGGCGTCTCGACGATTGACAGGCGGCGGAAAGAATAATCCAGCAGATAGCTGGTTTCTATCGCCCGACGTCGTTCGCGGATCTGCGAGGGGATGGTGTCGATTATGGAATCGAAGACCGAAGTATAGTAATTATTGCCTTTGATATACCAAACACTGTATTGGGTATAGTCAACTTCCATTGTCTTTTCTTCGTAGTCGCCGATGATAAGCGTCAGTGACGGCGACGGATAATCCGTCCTGAATATGAAAATACTGTCTTTTGGTACTGCAACGGAATCGTTTGCTTCGGCTCTATCGAATCTTCCGGACAGTGAGTCGGGACGGAACGGGCGGTCGCGGCGCGGCGATTCTTCGAAATTGTCCGGCCTCCGACGGCGTTCAAAACCCTGAGACTGCCTTAGACTGTCGGAACCTTCCGGCCTCTGACCCTGAAAACCGCCTTCAGGTCGTTGTCCTTGGAATCCGCCTTCCGGCCTTTGCCCTTGGAATCCGCCTTCGGGACGCTCTCCCTGAAATCCGCCTTCAGGTCTTTGCCCTTGGAATCCACCTTCTGGTCTTTGCCCTTGGAATCCTCCTTCCGGACGTTGTCCTTGAAAACCTCCTTCCGGTCGTTGTCCTTGGAATCCGCCTTCGGGTCTTTGTTCCCGGAAGCCTCCCTGTCCGCGAGCGCCTCCTTGACGGTCGCTTCGTTGAGGCCAGCGAGGCTGTTCCTGATTATAGCGCAGTTCGGGACTAACACGGCGAAGCGGCCTTAACTGAGTCCCTTGCGACAAGGCTCTCAATCCGTTTATCGTCTTGACTCTCAGGTTAAATTCGCTGAAATAAGTGCGTTGCCAGTCGGGAGTTTCGCTGCTATACGCGGTTCCCGGCCTCGGATACCAATATGCTTCCGGCGTGAATAGCACGTAATTTTCAGTCTGGAAACTGTATTGTTTGTCGATTTTGAAAATGCCGTTGTTTGAATACACTTCCGAAATTATTTCGTCGGGGATGTCGAGGTAACAAAACCTTCCGTCGATACGGCCATCGTATTTCATAGTGAATCTAATTGTGTCGTCCGTCGATAATTCACGATTGAAATCTATGATAATAATCTGATTATCACGAGTAAATGATAGCGGAGAACCGGCCTCGACGATTTCGTTGACCTTTAGTCCGGGATTCAGGCAGAAAGCGAAAGTTTTCGATTTATCAAACGCAACTCCCTTCATTTCAACGGTCGAAGATATTGTTTCGGGTTGTTGCTCGACGTAAATATCATAACTCAAAATCACCATTTTAGGCATATTGACATACTTATTATTTACGCTGACGAACGTTTCTCTCAAATCTGATCTGTCTAATATTGTACTTACATGATTATAAGCCGAATAACTTCCGAAAATGAAAAACAGCAGGGCGACTAAAAGCCATCCGTAGCGACCGTAACGGGTGTTTGGCAGCCGGCGGAACAGGAAAATCGCCACACAGAGGAATCCCAAACCTAAAAACAGATATATAAGGCGGTGATTAATAAACATTTCCGCATTGGTGAACCCGACAATTCCGGACTTCACCAAAGGCAGGCTATACACCATGTAATCGAACAGGAAGTAAAATTTGTCGGCTATATAAAACAATGTGAGGGCGATATATCCCAACAGTATTACGAATGTAATTGCCTGATTTTTAAGCACAAGCATTAATCCGACGGACAATCCGAATATATAAATTAATGTAGGAACGCAGATCAACAGGAAATATGTCACGTATGCGCCCCAATCGACCGGATAGCCCGATGTGAGGTTGATAGTCACCACGACAGCGATAACTATCAGGTCGAGAGTGATAAACACTCTCATATTGCCCCAGATTTTGCCTATTACATATTCGGCGTTGCTCAGCGGGTGCACGTAGAACACTTCCGAGGTGTCGAGTTTCTTGTCGGCTTTCAGAAATTCGGACGACAGGAAAACGGCGATTATTGCCTGCCCCGTATTCAGGAAAAGCAGGTTGATATAAGGGATGTTCGATGTAATGGCTTTCATTATCCAGAAAGGCGCGTCGCCATATATGGATGCGAGATTGAAGACGGTGATAAACAGGAGGATAATGATAAGGAATATCCTGTAAAACCAGCTTCGCATCAGCAGTTTGCTCTCGTATTTAGCGACGGATCCTATGTTTGTAAGTGCCGACATATTGTTTAATCATTAGTCCAACGGTTCAACTTCTTTTCCATGTAGTACACATAAGCGTGTTCGAGATTGGGCGGTATGGATTCCGCATCGTAGTCTTTTATCTCATCGGCAATGACCTGTACTTCCCAGCCCGTGCCGGAGGGGATGGTTGAGATGACGGGATATTTGGCATCGACTTTATGCAGGTCGTCGCCTTTGATTTTGATGCGCCAAACCTTGCCGGTGGCTTCCTTCAACATATCCTGCGGCGCTCCGAAGAACGCCACTTCGCCTTTGTTCATCAGCGCCATGCAGTTGCATGTGCTTGAGATGTCGCCGACGATATGTGTTGAGAGGATAATTGCTACATCGTTCTTGCTGACTTCGGCGAGGATGTTACGGAAGCGGATGCGTTCCTCCGGGTCGAGGCCGGTGGTCGGCTCGTCAACGATGATGAGTTTAGGGTTGTGGATAAGCGCCTGGGCGATGCCGAGGCGACGCTTCATGCCGCCCGACAGTTTGTTGGCATAACGTTCGCGCACGTCGAACAGCCCGACGCTTTCGAGCATCGTATCTACGGCTTGGCGGCGTTGTTTGCCGTTGTTCATCCCGGACAGCCGCGCCGCGTAGTCGAGGAACTCGTAAGTCTTGTATTTAGCGAAAAAGCGGAAGTCCTGCGGCAGGTAGCCAAGGATTTTACGTACTTCTTTTCTTTCTTTCATGAGGTTGTAACCGAAGACGTCAACCTCGCCCGATGTAGGTTCCATCAAGGCGACGAGAATACGCATAAGGGTCGATTTGCCTGCCCCGTTAGGGCCAAGCAAGCCGAACATACCAGATGGTATCTCCATGTTGATATCTTTCAACGCATGATTGCCGTTTGGATATCGTTTGTTTAACGCGCGTATTGAAATGCTCATTATAACTGTATTTTGAGTTTTTGTTAGATACGATTTTTATTATTTGGTTTAATTAATTCTCAAAAAAAACAGAAAAAATCGCATCATTACTTGATTTTTATTTTCCATAAAATAAAACATCCGATAACAAAAAACGTTATTACAGAGCCTATTATCAGTGATATTTCGTAGGGAAAGCCTATACCTTCGGGACGAGGGGCGACGAACAGGTAAGTCGAGCATACCATAGTCATAAAAATCGCGGGGAGCAGCGAGACTACGTACGCTTTCTTCTTTCTGCAGAGATAGACCGTTACCGCCCAAAGCGTGAAGACGGCGAGCGTTTGGTTGCACCAAGCGAAGTAACGCCATAGCACTTCAAAGTTCATCTGCAAGATCACGAACGTGAGTATGAAAATCGGTACGGAGATGATAAGCCGTTTGGCGATGGGTTTCTGGTCGAGGTGCAGGAAGTCGGCTGCTATGAGGCGTGCAGAGCGCAGAGCTGTGTCGCCCGAAGTGATAGGTGCGGCGACTACGCCGAGGATGGCGAGGAATCCGCCGACCATACCGAGCCAATTCTTGGAGATGATATTGACGACTTCGGCGGCTTTGTTGGCGTTGGCCGGCAGGTTGCCGACATATTCCTGCAATCCCTGGAGCGAGCCGAAGAACGACGAAGCGGCGGCAGCCCATACAAGCGCGACAATGCCTTCCGCAACCATCGCGCCGTAAAAGCATCTGCGGCCGTATTTCTCATTTTTTATACATCGAGCCATGATGGGCGACTGCGTGGCATGGAAGCCCGAAATGGCGCCGCAGGCTATGCTGACGAACATCATCGGGAAGATGTGCAGTCCTTTAGGATGGTGAGTCTCAAGCCCGCTCGTCAGTTCGACTATCGGGGCGGCGTTGTAGAACAGCGCGAACAGTATGCCGACCGCCATGAATAACAGCGCGAAACCGAATACGGGATATATGCGCCCGATGAGTTTATCGACAGGAAGCAACGTAGCGAGCACATAGTAGGCAAAGATGATAATTGTCCAGGTAAGCAGGCTTACCTTGGGGATCATTCCGGCGAGCAGTCCGGCTGGGCCGGAGATAAACACCGCGCCGACTAATACCATCAGCACGATTGTGAATATCCGCATGATCAGTTTTATATATTTGCCGAGTTCTTTGCCTATCAGTTCGGGAAGGCTGGCGCCCCCTTCGCGGACAGACATCATGCCGGACATAAAGTCATGCACCGCGCCGCCGAAAATCGTGCCTATGACTATCCACAGGAAAGCGGCGGGGCCGAACATGACGCCCATAATGGCGCCGAAAATAGGGCCGAGGCCGGCGATATTCAGGAACTGCACCAAAAAAACTCGCCACCAGGGCATCGGTACATAATCGACCCCGTCTTGCATCGTATAGGCCGGTGTAGGGCGTTCAGGCTCTACGCCGAAGATGCGTTCCATCACCCTGCCATAGACTAAGTAGCCCACGACCAGGATGATTAAGGCGATAATGAATGTGACCATAATTTATGAAAGCAGTCGTTTAACTGTTTCCGAGATCACGCGCCCTTCGGCTTTGCCGGCGAGCGACTTTGTGGCGCGTCCCATGACTTTGCCCATGTCCTGCGCGCCGGTAGCACCGACTTCGGCGATTATCTTCTTCAGCTCGCTCTCGAGTTCCTCAGCCGACATTTGCTTCGGGAGGTAGGTCTCTAATACGGCTACCTGTGCCAACTCGGCTTCGGCAAGTTCGGGACGGTTCTGCTCGGAGTAGATCTGTGCTGAATCCTTGCCTTGCTTCACCAACTTCTGAAGAATCTTAAGGGCTGCTTCGTCGGTCAGCGTGTCGTTAGCGCCGGGCGCTGTTTTCGCCTCAAGAAAATACTTTTTCGCATTGCGAAGAGCTTCAAGCCTCACCTTGTCCTTCGCCAACATTGCGGATTTGATGTCCGCACTCACTTGATCAAATAAAATCATGACATTATTTTTATAATTTGACGGCAAAAATACGAATTTTTTATCACAACTTATATTGTTTGCTGAAAAAATTGCTATCTTTACGACCTCTTATTTTCAAATTAATTACATAACAGACTATGAAATTTAGACTTTTTATCTGCGGTGCGATGCTCGTAAGTATTTCGGTATCAGCACAAAAGGACGAATGGAAGAATCCTGCCGTCAATCAATTGAACCGTGCACCCATGCACACGGATTATTTTGCCTACGAGTCGGAAGAACTTGCAAAAAACGTCGCTTTGACGGAGGCAGGAGTACTATTGGGTTCCAATCCCGCAAATTCCGGGAATTTTTTAAGTATCAACGGGCAATGGCGATTCCACTGGGTTAAAAATTCCGACCAACGCCCTACGGATTTTTTCAAGACAACGTATGACGACAAGGCCTGGGCAACCATGAGCGTGCCGGGACTTTGGGAACTCAACGGCTACGGCGTGCCGCTTTATATCAATTCCGGTTATGCCTGGCATAATCAGTTCAAGAACAACCCGCCCGAAGTGCCGGTCGAAAACAACAATGTCGGTTCCTATCGCCGCGAGATAACCATCCCGGCCGGTTGGAGCGGCAAGCAGATATTCGCCCACTTCGGCTCGGTAACTTCTAATATTTATCTATGGATAAACGGGCAGTTTGTCGGTTACAGCGAGGATAGCAAGCTCGAAGCCGAGTTCGATATCACGAAATATGTCAAACCGGGGAAGAACCTGTTCGCCTTTCAGACTTTCCGCTGGTGCGACGGGACATATCTCGAAGACCAGGATTTCTTCCGTTTTTCGGGCGTCGGACGTGACTGTTACCTCTACGCCCGCGAATCTTTATATATAAAGGATATACGCATAACTCCCGACCTTGATGCGCAATACCGCGACGGCAGTCTGGCGATAGAAGCGACGCTGTCGGCTGCCGGGACGGTGCGTTTCGACCTGCTGAACACTAAAGGCGAAGTTGTGGCGTCGCAAACGGTGAAGGGTAACGGCAAGATTACAACCGCGCTGAGCCTCGCCAACCCCGCGAAATGGACGGCCGAAACGCCCAATCTTTATACCGTGATGGCCGTATTGAAGACCGGAGACAGGACGGTCGAAGTTGTGCCTATCAAGACCGGTTTCCGCAAGATAGAGATGAAGAACGCGCAGATTTTGGTCAACGGTCAGCCGGTGCTTTTCAAGGGCGCTAACCGCCACGAGATGGATCCAAATACGGGTTATTATGTCTCGCCCGAACGCATGTTGCAGGATATTCGCCTGATGAAGGAGAACAATATAAATGCAGTTCGTACGTGTCACTATCCCGACAACAATTTGTGGTACGATCTGTGCGACGAGTACGGCATTTATGTCGTTGCCGAGGCCAACGTCGAATCGCACGGCATGGGCTACGGCGAGCGTACTTTGGCCAAGAATCCGCTCTTCGCTACGGCTCACCTCGAAAGAAACCAGAGGAATGTGCAGCGTGGCTTCAATCACCCGTCGATAATCTTCTGGTCGCTGGGCAACGAGGCTGGTTTCGGGCCTAACTTCGAGGCTTGTTATACGTGGATAAAGAACGAGGACAAAAGCCGCCCCGTGCAGTACGAGCAGGCGCACGGCAATGACTTTACGGACGTCTATTGCCCCATGTACCTCGATTATAAAGGAAGTGAAAGGTACGCCCAGGGAGATGCTACTAAGCCGCTTATACAGTGCGAGTACGCCCATGCGATGGGTAATTCCGAAGGCGGGTTCAAGGAATATTGGGATCTGATTCGCAAATATCCGAAGTTCCAGGGTGCGTTTATTTGGGATTTTGTTGACCAGTCGGTGCATTGGAAAAATAAGGACGGCGTGGCTATTTACGGTTACGGCGGCGACTTCAATGCCTACGATGCGTCGGACAAGAATTTCCTCGACAACGGACTGATAAGCCCCGACCGTGTGCCCAACCCGCACACCGAGGAGGTGGCCTTCATCTATCAATCCGTTTGGGCGACGGCGGCCGACCTCGCTAAGGGCGAGATAAACGTCTATAACGAGAATTTCTTCCGCGACCTGTCGGACTATGTCGCCGAATGGACTTTGCTGGCCAACGGCGAGGCGGTGCAGTCCGGCGTCGTCGAACACCTTGACATTAAGCCCCTGCAGAACGCCAAAATCCGGCTCGGATACGACCTTTCAGCCGTTTGTCCCGAGGCGGAAATACTTCTCAATGTTTATTTCAAACTGAAAAAAGCCGAGACGCTGCTTCCGGCCGGATATACCGTCGCCCGCAATCAGCTGGAGGTAAGGCCTGGCAAGGCGGCGCCGGAGGTGTTTGTTACCGAAGCCGATTGCAAGAACTGCCCGCTGCCCGAAGTAGCGATTAAGGACAACGACATCAATTATCTTATCGTCGAAAGTGAGGGTGTAAGGCTTGATTTCAATCGTCGGACGGGTTACCTGACGCGCTACGAGGTCGGCGGCAAGAGCTACATAGCCGACGGCAGCGCTCTGACACCCAATTTCTGGCGCGCTCCGACGGATAATGATTACGGCGCTCAGCTGCAGAACCGCTACAAAGCATGGCGTAACCCGTTCATCAGACTTGTTTCTATTGATAAGAGCGCCAAGGAGGGTGGTATGGTTGAGGTTGTTGCCAGGTACGAAATCAAAGACGTCTCGGCCGAACTGACGCTCACCTATCTTATCAACGGCCGTGGCGATGTCAAGGTTGTGCAGAAAATGACGGCCGACAAGACGGCGAAAGTATCCGACATGTTCCGCTTCGGGATGAAGATGCAGTTGCCCGCCTCGTTCGACCGCATACGCTACTACGGACGCGGCCCGACGGAGAATTACATCGACCGCAACAACTCAACTTTTATCGGCCGCTACTGCCAGACGGTCGATGAACAGTTCTATCCTTATATCCGCCCGCAGGAGACGGGCACAAAGACCGACCTGCGATGCTGGACGCTCACGTCGCTCGACGGTGCGGAAATTGAGTTCGTGAGCGACAAGCCCTTCTCGGCTTCCGCGTTGCACTACACAGTCGAGTCGCTCGACGACGGCGACTTCAAGCTCCAGCGCCATTCACCCGAAGTTCCCGTCTCGCCGCTGACCAATCTCTGTATTGATCTCAAACAGATGGGTCTCGGCTGCGTGAACAGTTGGGGCGCCCTGCCGCTCGAACAGTACCGTATCCCCTACGGCGATTACGAATTTACATTCATCATGAAGCCCTCACATTAAATTTATTTCTGTGCGCATGATGTCGTTGCTCGTATCGTCTCATGTTGCGCTTTAAACGTATTACGTTATACGGGCATGCGAAGCAATCCGGAAAAAAATCCCCGGATTGCTTCGCTTTTTTCAAACTATTCGTACTCCCACCAGTAGAGTTCTTTATAGTGCGCATCGTACCATGCTTTGAAGTTTTCGCCGCCGGGGTATTCGCCGGACGCCCTGAGCGGTTCGACGAAGACAGGCATTTGAAGGTCCGGGCTGTTGGCGTTGTTGATGAGCCACATTTTTGCGAGCGTGCGGTTATTGTCACCCGTGATGGGGATGTCGAAACCCGTTGCACGGGCTTTAGCCCAGCCGTCGGCGTTGCTCTGTTCTTCCGAAGCCGGATAGTCGGCCCTTGCGGGGAACTTCGTGCCGCTGCCGTCGCTGTAGGTTGCCGCAAGATTGGAGCAGCTGAGCAGCGGGAGCATCGTACGTCGGTGATCGAAATAGCACTCGAACGGCACATTGAACAACGCAATCCATTTCTGTTCCGCGATGAGCGTCAGTTTGTCGCGCCCGCCGTTCCAGTTGACCTGCGCCTGCGCGATATAAGCATCGGCCGAAGCCAGTCCCTCGGAAGCATAAGCGCCGGCGTATCCCTCGCTCGTGAACGTCGCTCCGTACTGGTCGAAAGCCGCCTTTATGCCCGTCTCGTAGTACGTTTTTGCATCGCCGCTGATGATGCCGCGCTGAGCTGCCTCGGCGAGCAGGAACAGCAGTTCGGGGTAAGTGACGAGGAAGAGTGGCGTCTTTTTCGTCTCATCCGTGCGGTTGCCTTCGGCGTCGAGGTGGCGGAACCACGGCCCGACGGCCGATGAATATTCGATGCCGCCGTTCCATGATGTCGCATCTCCGTCGCTCACAGTCAGCCCGTACATGTGGCCGAGATACTTGACCGGTCCCGGATTCGACGGTTTGAGGTAATTATCCTCCTCATGCACCATTTTGACCGGATAGGCATACAGCGGGAGGCGCGGGTCGCGGAGCGTAATGAGTCTTTCGGTCATGACATTGCTCACGAGGCAATTCTCCGACCAGGTCGAGGGGCTGCGATAGAACTCCGAGCTGCGGTCGTCGTTGCTTCCGTCGTAGTGCATGGCGCAGTTGTCGTCGTTGCTCTGGAAGACGGGATATTTTTGCGGCGACGAAACGATCTCGTTAAGCACCGTTTTCGCCAGTTCGGGATTGGCGTTATACACGTGCATCGCCATCCTGACGCGCAACGAGTTGGCGAACTTCTGCCAGCGGCGTATGTCGCCCGCGTACAGGTAATCCGAATTGTCGTCGATATTGACGGGATTCTCGTCGATCATTTCGCTCGCGTTACGCAGTTTCTCAAGTATCGCCGGATAGATCAGCGCCTGGCGGTCGTAATCGACGGTAAAGACAAGCGTATCTTCGACAGCTGCGAAATACGGAATATCGCCGTAGAAAGTTGTCAGAGTGAACATTATCCACGACTCCCAGATATCGGCCACGGCGATGTATTGCGGTTGGTTGGAAGCGATAGCCGAGTTGCGCACGTTCTTGATGTTCGGCAGAGTAGGGTAGCAGACCGGCCATACGCGACCGTCGAAGTCGTGCCAGGCGCGATGACGCCCGCCCTGGCTCAGCGAGCGACTGCGGCCGATGGTGCCGACCACGGGCTGTACGCTCTGCAGGGCGACCCACTCGGAGTTGTCGCGGAAAGGACCGTTAAGAATCGCGCCCATGAATGATGCCGGATCGTCCGACAGCACTTTAGGAATATTCTTGTTGTCATTGAAATCATCAGCCCAGTTATCGCAGGCCGTGAAAGCAATATAGCAGAAAAAACTTACTAAAAATATATATATGTTACGCATAATGATTAATGATTATTGGTTTATTTTTCAGAATTTCACGTTCACTGAGAAGCCGACGGAGCGAGCGCTCGGCACGCCGCCGCCTTTCGACGCTCCGGGTATTTTGATGCCTTTACCTTCGTCGTCATAACCGTATATTTCGGGGTCAACCCATTTGACTTTGCTCCAGACCGCCAAGTCGCGTCCGATAAGCGAAAGGGTCAGCCCTTTTATAAAACTTTTGCGGAGCAGCGAAGTCGGGAAATCGTAGGCGAGGTTAGCCTCCTTGAGCTTGACATACGAACCGTCGCGAATCCAGTAGTCATTGTTTTCGCCGTCGCCGATATGCTCTTTCCAGTAAGTTTCGGGATCAATCTCGTCGCCCGGACGGAAGGGATGAATGCCGTTGACGGGGTCGTCCCACAACTCGTTTACCGGCAGCACGCCGCCGTTGTTACGGTCGATGCCCGTTTGGGGCGCGAATCCATAGCGGTAGTATTCCTTTTCTTTGAGCGCGAAAAAGTCGTTACCGTAGTTGCATGTCAGCAAGGCCGAGAGCGTGAAGCCGTTCCAGCGCAGGGAGTTGTTCCACGAGCCGATCCAGTCGGGATTATAATTGCCGAGCACGGCAAGCTCCTCCGAACGCTGAATCTTTTTAGCCTGGTCGTGGATGATAGCTCCGTCGTAAGCCGCAAGATCGGGCGAGTGGACGGCGGGGTCGTAAACGAATTTCTTGGCATAACGCGAATACAGTGCGCCGCGACGTTCGCCCAGCTTGTCGTGGGTGTACATGCCTTCGGCCAACTTGACAGTGAAGACAAGGTCCGGATTTTCAGGATCAAGCTCGTCGATATAGGAACGGTCGAACGACCAGTTTATGCCTGTATGCCACGTGAATGTTTTCGATTTGACGACGTCAGCGTTCAGGCTCACCTCCATGCCGTGACTGCTTACCTTGCCCGCGTTCTTCATCGCGTAGTTGTAGCCCGAAATATTGGATACTTGGACGTTCCAAATCTGGTTGCGGGTAACCGTGTTATAGTAGTTGACGTCCAATTCGAGGCGGTTGTCGAAAAGTCGGATGTCGGTACCCACCTCGAACGACGAAGCCAGTTCGGGCTTGAGGTTGTACTCGCGTTTGATGCCGCCTTCGGAGATGCCCGCGATGCCGCCGGTTCCTTCGGTGAAGTAGAAGTCCGGCTGCAGTTGTCCGGCGCCGGTGTCGTTACCGACGCTGGCGTAGCTTGTCCTGACTTTCCAGAACGATATGTACGACGGCAATTCTAACATCTCCGTAAGAATACCGCTCAGCGAAACCGAAGGGTAAAAATAGGAATTATTGTCGGGAGGGAGCGTTGACGACCAGTCGTTACGCCCCGTGATGTCGAGGTAAAGCATGTTCTTATAACCGAGATTGACAAAGGCATACAGCGAATTTATCCTTTTGTCCGGCCCGTAATTACTCGTGACTCTGGGATAGGTCTGGTAATTGCCGAGGGTATAAATCGGCACGCCATCGAGCAGTTGGTAGGTCTTGCCGTAAATATTGTTGTTCCACGACTGGTAGGCGCTGTTGCCGCCGAAAGAGGCCTTGAGGAAAATGTCTTCGTTGGCGAAACGGTTCTCGTAGGAGAGGAGAAAATCCATGTTAAGTTCCTTGCCGCGCCACATATTGGTGGAGAAACCGCCGTCGCTTCGCGGATGACCGTTATCGAAGCCTTCCGAGCCTGGGCTGACATACCACTTGTTATCGCCCGATTCGGAAATATAACTCGCCCTGACCATGGCTGTAAAGTTGTTCAGAAACGAATAATCGGCCGAAACGTTCGTAAACCACCGCTCGCTTTCCCACGGGTGCAGGTTCTCGTACAGGGCGAAATAGGGATTATCGGTCTCGTAACGGAATATTTTCTGCTTCTCGCCCGGAATCTCCCAGTAATCCTTCAAATCATTCAGGTCAACGCTTGCCGGCCATCTGTAGGGGTCGGGATCCTGGTCGTTCGACGAGTTCTTTTTGATGAATTTGACGTTAGCATTTACCTTGAAATTACGGAACAGCTCCCATGTAGTATTAATGTCGAAGCGGTTGTTGGTCAGGTCGGTGTTCGGTATCATGCCTTTCTGTGTGATATTTGTGTATGACAGGCGGATACTGCCGAGATCCGAGGCTTTCGTTACCGAGGCGTTGTTGGTCAGGATATACCCGGTCTCGTAAAAATCACGGATGATGTTGTCGTGTCCCGTCCCGTTGAGGTTTGCGCCCCAGGCCTGGCTGTTGTTGAACTCGTATTTGCCGCCTTGCCCCTGTCCGTAGTCGGTCTGATATTCGGGCAGTACGAGAGGATTTTGCCACATTGAGTTTGAATTGACCTCGACCGTCAGCCCCGAATGTTGTTTGCCCGATTTGGTGGTGATAAGTATTACTCCTGCGAGGGCGCGCGAGCCGTATAGCGCCGAAGCGGCAGGGCCTTTCAGCACAGAGATACTTTCGATATCGTCGCCGGCAACGTCGCCCGACCCGCCGGGCACGCCGTCGATGACGAACAGGGGCGTGTTGTTACCCGACATGGAGTTCTCGCCGCGTATCACGATGCGCGAGCCGCCGCCATTCAGCCCTCCGCCGCCGTGCGTTATCTGCACCCCGGCAACATGTCCCGACAGCGCGTTGACGACGTCAAGCTCGCGGCTTCGTGCAATGTCGTCTCCCTTAACGTCCTGTACGGCATAGCCCAGCGCCTTTTTCTCGCGTTTCAAGCCCAGCGCCGTGACGGTAATCTCGTCGATAGCGCTGATGTTTTCTTGCAGGACGATGTCGAATTGCGACTTCGAACCGACAATAATTTCCTGAGAGACATAACCTACGTATGATATTTGCAGGATGGCGTTGTCTTCGACGTTTAGGGTGAAATTGCCGTCGGCGTCCGTAGCGGTGCCGCTTGTTGTGCCTTTGATGCGTATCGTAGCGCCGGCGACAGGCTCGCCCGACTGGTCGCTGACCGTCCCCTTAATCCGCCGCCCGGCCTGCTCCGGCTCAAGGCCATTGATGACGGCCGAAGAAGCGTGCAGCTTCTTCGTGAGGTCAAGGAACACGACTATCTGTTTGTCTAATATACGATACGACAACTGAGTGCCATCGACAAGTATGTCAAGCAACTGCTCAATAGTCGCTTTTTCGACGTCAATATTGACAATCTTCGACGTCTCCGCATCAATGTCGTTTGTCCATACGAAAACGTAGTCGCTGTTCAACTCAATCTCGCTCATCGCCTGTCTGACGGTTATTTCCTTGAAGTGGACGGATATATTGGCGCCCTGAGACCAGACATTGCCGGCCGAAACTATACAGACGCCTAAAATACATAATAAAATTGTTGTTTTCATCTTTCTTATGAGACGAATATCATCCCGGAATAATCTTTTTTGCCCGAAATGACGGTTATTTGAAAAATAATTCATAACTTTTCCTGTTTTTTTAATTGCTGATTAATTCGTTTAACTCGGTAATTGTTTACAATAATCTGATTGTATTTTTTTTCATGACCTTTGATGTTTCATAGGCAAATAGGTGTAAATTGTTGATACTATGTTAATTGACTCGCTATCTAATATATATCGTTTTGCCTTCGCGTGTATATTTGGTGGATGTTAACAGGGCGAGTGTTTTCATCACCTCGTCGATGTTTTCGGAGAGTACGATCTTGCCGGAAACGGTTTTTGAACCGAATTTGACATTCTCTTGTACGTTGAACGAGAGGTTGTAATAGCGCTCAAGCCGGTGCAATAACTCGGCTATCGGGGTACGGTTGAGCACGAGATAGCCGTTTTTCCAGCTCGTGTATTCGTCCACATCGACCCTCTGCGTGTCCCAACGGTCATCTCGGGCGACGAGCATATCGCTGGGATTCAACGCCGTCTCCCCTCGTGATGCGCTCTTCACGCTCACTTTGCCTTCGATGAGCACAACCGATTGCGTCTCGGCATCATGATAGGCGGATATGTTGAATTTGGTGCCGAGCACTTGCACATCAAAGCCGGAAGTGCTCACTGTGAACGGCTTATCATCGTCGCGAGCCACTTCGATATACATTTCACCTATTAATTTGACCTGCCGCGTATTGGCGGAGAAAGCCGCGGGAAATTCGAGCACGGAGCCTGAATTGAGCCATATCAGCGTGCCGTCGGACAGTTCTATCCGTGAGCGTTTGCCGTAAGGTACGACTAAGGTATTCATCTGTGTTTTAGCCGTTTCAAAGACGGTGGCCTTCGTGCTGCTTGCTTCGCGAACGATGGCCTTGCCGCTTTCGTCCAACTGTACTGTCACGTCCTTGTCGAACGAGATCGACGCTTCGCCGGTAATCAGCACAATGTCTTTATCCTCAAGGTTTTCGCCTACGATAATCCCCGATATGTCCGCCTGTACTTCGTTCGCCTTGCGCGCACCATTAATATAGTAATGCCATGCCGCGAATCCTGCTATAAGCGCTATGCAGGCGGCGGCTGCATAACGGACTAACAGGTGCACCCGGCGTTGTCGTTGCATACGCGACAATGTGGCCTTGATGCGCCGCAGAAGCCGCTCATATTCGGTATCGTTAAGGACGGTCTTTTTCAGGCGCAAAGCCGAGAATACCTTTATCGCCGATTCAAATTCAACCTTCGATGCAGGATTCTCGACTAAAAAGCCTTTCCAATACGATTCCAACTCGCCATCGCCCGTCAGACGCCAGAGAATAAACTTATCGTCATTCAAAAAGTCCTTTATGTTTCTTTTTTCCATTTCTTTGTACTTTAAATATTGGGATAGAAATCCTCCTTCATCCGTAAAGACGACGAAGGTGCGATTTTGTTCCCTCGTTTTTCGAAAAAAATGCATTTTTAGATAAAAATAAAGTGCGTTTGTTTCTTTAAAGCGCTTATTATCTTATGAATAAGTTTGCGACACGATGGCTCGGAAATTTTCATCAGGCCGGAGATTTCTTCGTAATCGAGGTTTTCTTCATAGCGCAGATAAATAATTTCGCGCTGGCGGTCTGTTAAGGTTGCGAGCAGTCGTTCAACCTTGGAGCGTAGGAGTTCGCTGTCTTCGTTGTCGATAAACTCGTCTTCGACGGACGCTTGAATATTAAATGGCATTTCTTCAACCGGCATTGGCGTTTCATGGCAGGTTTTGCTGATGTCGAGCAGGCGGTTCTTCACAGCGCGGAAGAGGTAGGTGCGTATGTCACGAATCCTGACGGTAAGTTCTTTATCGGCAATAACCTTGCAAAATACGTCATGAACGGCGTCCATAGACGTATCTTTGTCAAACCCGAGACACATTGCGTACGAGATAAGGTCATTCACATGCGTACGGTAAAGTGCACCCAAACTCATGTCCTGCTCATCTGCCATCATAGGTATATTTTAAAAAAAACTTGCGCAAAGATAACGATTTTTTTTGTATTTTACGTAAAACTTTATATCTTTGCATCGTTTTTCATAATTGACCGGGGTATTAGCTCATCCGGCTAGAGCGTCAGACTGGCAGTCTGAAGGTGATCGGTTCGAGTCCGATATACTCCACCAACAACAAGTTAGATGTTTTGATTATGAGGAGATTAGATTTTATTTTATTAGGTCTGATTCTGTGTTTTGCCTGCGGTTCCGACAAGGAAAAGCGCTGGTTCGATGCGGGCGATTGGAAACAGGGAATCAGCCAGGAGTTAGCCAATGAAGTGGACATAAAAGTCTTTTATGAGCAGTTTCATAAAAATCCCGAACTGTGGAAAAAGGCTTTCGAGTATCTGAAAAACGACTTGACGGTAGTGGAAATCGGAAGCTATGATCTGGGCGGGGGCATGAAGGCGAATGTCCAGGAATACGACACGAAAGCGCCTGAAAACGCGATATGGGAAGCTCACCGTAAATTCATAGATTTGCAATATATCATTGACGGCAAGGAAAAAATGGGCTATAAACCCTTGTCGCAGAGTACTTCTACAGTGGATTACAACCCCGAAAACGACGCATGGTTTTTTGACGTCAAAGACGGCCGCTACGAAACAGCTACGCCGGCGAATTTCTTTCTGTTTTTTCCGGAAGATGTTCATCAGCCCGGGCTGCAAGTTGAAAATCCCGAACACGTGAAGAAAGTTGTCATTAAAATACCCGTTGCGGAGTAAATTTAACATATATGAAACGGCGAGTTTATTATATCGTTGCACTGCTTGTTTTTTGCAGTATGGTTACAGCCCAGCAAAACGGCCGGCGCGTTATAAGTTTTTTGGAAATATATGATGTTAATACAGGCGCTCATAAGGTTTTACGCTCTTTTGACCGGTTGGTCGAAGCGCCAAACTGGTCTCCCGACGGGCAATGGTTAGTTTACAACAGCGGCGGACGTCTGTACAGGATTTCGCCCGACAATCCCGGAGAGCCGGTCGAGATACCTACCGACTTCGCGACGAATTGCAATAATGACCATATTATCAGCGCCGACGGTAAATTTATAGGGATAAGCCACGGTACGGCCGAAGATCGTCGTTCCCGAATCTACGTCGTGCCTTTCGAGGGAGGAGTGCCGAGGTTGGTGACGCCGATGTCGCCGAGCTACCTGCACGGTATCAGCCCGGACGGTAAATTCCTGACTTACTGCGCCGACCGCAACGGCAACTATGACGTTTATGCGCTTCCTGTCGTCGGTGGCGTCGAAAAGCGGCTGACCGAAGCGGAGGACTTGGACGATGGCCCCGAATATTCGCCCGACGGCCGGCATATCTGGTTTAATTCCGTGCGCACAGGATTGATGCAAGTATGGCGAATGAAAGCCGACGGCTCGGAGCAAACGCAAATGACATTCGACGAAACACGTAACTCATGGTTTCCCCATGTCTCTCCCGACGGCAAATCGGTAGTGTTCATAGCCTACAAAAAGGGTGACCTCGCCCCCAACCAGCACTTGGCAAACAAAAACGTCGAACTGAGGCTCATGCCCGCCGAAGGAGGCGAAGCCCGGACAATCGTCGAACTCTTTGGTGGACAGGGAACTATCAACGTCAATTCATGGGCGCCCGACAGCAAACGTTTCGCATACGTCAACTACAAAATAGAATAACAGTTATAAATATAAGAAAATGAAAAATGCAAGTATCAAAATCAGGATGACGATTGTGTTGGGAGTAATGTTTTGTTTTGTTATGGGCATCAAATCCCAACAAAATGATTATTTGGTGGCGGCCTATATCTGGCCGTCATGCCATGATGACCCCTTGGCGCACAAGAAGTTATGGCCTGAAGGCATCGGCGAGTGGGAAGTCATCAAGAAGGGCAACCCGCGATTCGACGGGCATTACCAGCCGCGTCAGCCTCTTTGGGGCTATGAGATGGACAACGACCCTAAAGTTGTAGAAAAATGGATAGATGCGGCCGTCGATCACGGCGTCAATGTTTTCGTTTACGACTGGTACTGGTACGAGGAAGGCCCGTATTTGGAGAGCGCTCTCAACGACGGCTTCCTCAAGGCTCCCAACAACGAGAAGATGCAGTTTTACGTCATGTGGGCAAACCACGATGTAAAGTATAATTACTGGAATTATCATCTTCACGGCGCAAACGAATCCATCCTGTGGAATGCAAAAGTGGATTGGAAAAATTTCAAAATCATTGTGGAAAGAATTATCCGTCAATATTTTAAACGTCCTAATTATTTAAAAATAGACGGCAAGCCTGTGTTCTCAATATTCAGTATCGGCAAACTGCTTGAAAGTTTCGGTAACGACGTTGCCGAAACCCGCAAGGCGCTTGATTATTTCCGCGACGAGGTCAAGAAAGCCGGTTTCCCGGGATTGCATATCCAATGGAATCAGGGTGGCGGCTCGCTGATGTCGGACGAGGCGGCTAAGAAATTCAAAGATAATGTCGCCGCAATGGGCTTTAACAGCGTTGCGATGTACAACATGGGTGGGATCAACGAGGATTACGTTGTCTATGGCGCAAATTCTATTAAAATACGCCGGCAGTTGGACGAATTGCTTGATGTACCCGTATTTCCGTGCGTGTCGATAGGCTGGGACGACACTCCGCGCTTCCCTGCAAAAGGAATAAAAGATGTTGTCCATTTCAACAATACCCCGACGGCTTTTGCTACGTTGCTTTCAAAAGCGAAGAAATACGCCGACAGTCACCCGGAACAGCCTAAAATCATAACCATCAACGCATGGAACGAATGGGTCGAAGGCAGTTATCTACTTCCCGACATGCTCAACGGCTTCGGATACCTCGAGGCAGTCAAGTCGGTCTTTATTGACAAAAAATACGACAAATATTAATAATTTTTGAATATGGAAAATACAATTTCACGCCGCAATTTTATCAAAACATCAGCGGCAGCAGTAGGCACATTTTTGATAGTGCCAAGCCAAACGGTTAGCGGACTGGGGCATGTAGCGCCAAGTGACAAACTGAATATTGCCGGTATAGGTATCGGGAGCAAAGGAGGCGTCAACCTCAACAACATGAGTTCGGAAAACATTGTTGCGCTTTGCGATATCGACTGGCAATACTCCAAACGTGTGTTCGACAAATATCCTGCGGCCAAGCGCTTTGTCGATTTTCGTAAAATGCTCGATGAAGCAGGCAAGAGCATAGATGCCATAGTGATAGCGACGCCGGATCATACCCATGCCGTCGCCGCCCTTGCTTCGATGCAGTCAGGCAAGCACGTGTATGTGCAAAAACCTCTTACTCACTCTGTTTATGAGTCGCGCGTGCTACTCGAAGCCTCACGTCGTTACAAGGTCGTGACCCAGATGGGTAATGAAGGGCATAGCTCGGATGCTGTCAGCGAAGTATGCGAATGGATATGGAGCGGCGCAATAGGCGAAGTAAGCCATGTCGATGCCTGGACCGACCGCCCTATATGGCCACAGGGACTGACACGCCCCGAACAGGGAATGTGGGTGCCTGACCATATCGACTGGGATTTGTTTATCGGCCCGGCCAAGATGCGTCCCTACCACAGGGCATATCACCCCTGGGACTGGCGTGGATGGTGGGATTTCGGTACGGGAGCCTTGGGTGATATGGCATGTCACGTGCTCGACGTCGTTTTCTCGGCCATGAAACTTGGCCACCCGTCGGCGGTCGAGGCTTCATCAACAGCGATAAATTCCGAAAGCGCACCGGTAGCATCAACCATACACTATGAGTTCCCGGCGCGCCCAAAACTCGGAAAATTCGCTTTTCCGGCTGTCAGCGTCACTTGGTATGACGGCGGTTTACTGCCTAAACGCCCTGACGTATTGCCCCAAGGCGTCGAGATGGGTTCAGGCCGTAACGGCATTATCTTCCACGGAACCAAGGGAATACTGATTTGCGGCAACTACGGCGAAGGTTATAAAATGTATCCGGAAGACAAATTCAAGAATCTCCCGAAACCGAAGGCGCAATTGCGTAGAGTCGGCATGAGCCATGAGATGGATTTCGTGCGTGCATGTAAAGAATCGCCGGAAAACCGCGTGTTGCCGTTATCGAACTTTGAATATGCCGGCCCACTCAACGAGATGGTCGTCATGGGCAACTTGGCCGTGCGCATGAAAGACCTGAACAGGAGACTCCTCTGGGACGGCGAAAATATGCGCATAACCAATCTTGCCGATAACGACGAGATAAAAGTCACCAACGGCATCCCGAAGGAAGAACCGCGTGTGTTGACTTTGAACGCCAAGCAAGCTGCCGAAGAATATATAAAACATAACTATCGCAGCGGCTGGTCGCTAAACTATTGACCGATATAAGCCGTTAAATAAGTTCGGCGACGGTATATGTATCGTTAGTCGCCTTTGAATCGGGACTTTGCAGTTCGAACCAGGTTTTTGGTTCGGCGTCAAAATTATTGTCATCCTCCGACAGGCTTGCGACAATGCCGAAACCGAACGATTTCCCGTTGTTTTTACTCCTGATGAAGAGGTTGTAATGCGGATATGTCCATTCTTTTACTAATGCACTCTCTGTCAGTTGTTTATGCGAGCTAAACACGATGTCTTCAATGTCTGCGTAGGAATTGCCGCTGTTTATGATGCAACTGTACTCGCCGTCAGCATGTTTGACGGTCAGCAACAACTCGCCGAATAAATATGTTTCGCCGGGTCCGAGTGCATGAAACTCGGTTAGATACAGCTCGCTGATACCGCTGAACGGTGCGGCGTCGAATGTCTTCTCAACCGCATAACGGACGACATTCGTGATGACAAGTTTCTCGAAAAAGTAATTGTATGCTACGGAAGACGCGCGTGTTGAAGCTGATTTTAAAGTCGCGTTTTTCCAGTAGCTTGTTTGTCCGGCTTTGCTTACCAACGATGTGACATACTGTGTTTCCGGCATGGGCAAGTCGTTCAAGTCCGTTTCCGGTTGGTCGCTATTGGTGCATGAACACACTATTGCCAACGCTAAAGTGGCTAATAATGATAATTTTAATCTTTTCATTTCCTTAATAATTTAATTATTACTTTTATTTAAATATACCGTCCGGCTACTGTCTTACCCTACCACAATCCGAATTTATTCCACTACCTCGGCGGACGGTTACCTTGCGGAGCGTTCTGCAGCGCCTCAAGCGCGCCGGGTTTGACAGGTATGCGGCCGTTATCATTGGCGGCGCTTAGGGCAAACCACGCTACTATCGCTGCATTAACTTGCAGGTCGCCCAGCGAGAGGCGTTCGTAGGTATCCATCAGGGTATGGTAGGTACGGCGATATTCCAGCGGATCCTGAATGAACTGATAAGCAGGGAGTCCGAGCTGATTGAACGACACATGGTCGGTACTTCCGGTGTTGCGTAGCGAAAGTGTCGTGAATCCAAGCGACTCGAACGGCGTCATCCATGCACGGAAAAACGGTACGGCCATGTCATTGCCTTCGAGGTAAATCCCACGGAAGCGACCGGAACCGTTATCCATATTAAGGTAAAGTGTAAACTTTTCATAATCAGGCAATTTCTTCTTTTCTGTGCGGTTATAGAGGAGATTTTGAGCATAGCCTCTTGAGCCGTAAAGTCCCTGTTCTTCGCATCCCCAGAGGGCTATACGTATAGTACGTCGAGGTGCAACGCCAATAGCCTTGATGATACGCATCGCTTCCGTCATTACCATACAGCCCGAAGCGTTGTCGGCGCCGCCCGTCCCGCCATGCCATGAATCCAAATGGGCGCCGATCATCACGATCTCGCTTTTGAGTTTGGGGTCGGCGCCGGGAATCTCGGCTATAACATTGTAAACCACAGTATCTTCGGGCGAAAACGTGTTCCTGATATCCAATTCGAGCGCTACGGGGATGTCTTTCCTGATGAGCCTTACGAGGCGTCCGTGGTCTTCAATCGGGATATTGATTTCGGGCGTCGGTTCGGGGTCGCCTGCGGTATATTGGGCGCCGTTCGACATCGGGACATTGAACGTGCCGCTGCCGTTGAGCACCGCGAGTGGCTTCTCGTCCGCCATCAACTTTGCGATTTGATCGCGAAGCAGGTAGGGCGACATATTGAAATTCATCATCTGGCGGTTACGAGCGCCAATAGCTCCGCCGCGCGGGTCGGCGTCCAACTGCTTGAGATCTTCGTCGGTCAAGCGCGACGCTAACGGCTCGAAACTGATTTGATAAGTCTGCGTTTCGGGCATGACAACAATCTTGCCTCCGAGTTTGCCCCTGTATTTGTCAATATCGGCTTCGTTCTGAATATTGACATACACGGCTTCGCCCTTAACCAATCCCGGCGTGCTTCCCGTCCAGGCGCGCGGGGTACCGGTGAACACCGTGTAATACGGCTCCGTCATGGCAAGATAGGTCTTTTCGTTATTCCATCCGCCTTTTGAAAAATTGACGGCAAACTCGCGGCGGGCATTGCTTAATCCCATCGCTGCAAACTTCTCTTTTACAAGCTCTTCCGCTCTCAACCCGTTTTTGGACGAGGCAAGACGAGGCCCTAAGAAATCGGTGAACCACTGAGCCGTTTCTTCCATTTTTGAATTTGCAAACGCCTCATTTTTAATCTTATAGGCGATTTCTTCGGATAGCTGCTGCTGTGCTCCGAGATAAGCCGCCAAACTTAATGCTATACATACGAAACAAAATACTCTCTTCATGTTTGTTATTTTTTTAATCCGCGACAAAAGTAATCAAAATTTCCGATAAATCAATATTTTTGTAATATTTTACGCAAAAATTGCATCATTTTTTCGGCAACGTTGACGAATTACCATCCCTGACGGCGCGGTAGTGCGGGATAATCAGTTCAATACCGGCGGAGACGAAGGCGTCGGCGATGTTGTTGTTGAGTTCCGAATAGATGGCCGACTGCAGTTCGGGATGCCGCGTGTAGGCATTGATCTGATACGAGGCGGCGTTGTCGCCTAATTCGAGCGAAAGCACGAAAGGCGAGGGTTCGGACAGTATGTGAGTGGTTTTGAGCGCCGCACCGATAAGCAAATCGTAAGCTTTTTGTTGAGGTACATCGTAACTCACAGTGACTGATGTATAAAGGATAACGCCGTTGTCGTCCTTGGCGGAAGTGCTGTAATTCACCACATTAGACGATAAAATAGTCTGGTTGGGAACAGTGATAATCTCCTGTTTCGGCGTCTTGACGCGCACCACAAAAAGCGTCTTCTCAATGATGTCGCCGAACACATCCCCTACCTTGATGCGGTCGCCGATCTTGAACGGGCGCATGTAGGTAATCACAAGACCTGCAATGACATTGCCGATGACGGAGGTCGAACCAAGCGAGAAAACGACGCCCACAAACACCGACACACCCTGGAAAATACTCGAATCCGACTGCGGCAAGAGTGGGAAAATCATCACCAGACCGAAGATGTAGAGCAGCACACGCAGGATATTGTAGGTTGCGTGTGCCCAGTCCGGATAAAATCCAGGTATAACGAGGTCGCCCTGCGTAATCTCGTTTGCCAAATAACGTATAAACTTGATTATGTATCTAATAATGATGATTATAATGATAATGCGCACTAAATTAGGCAGATAGGCTACCAAGCCTCTCATTATACTTTTGATGGGTGTCAGGATCCAGCTGAACAGGTCTTGCGCAAGTCGTTGAGTGACAGGAAATATGCTGAAAAGCAACGGCAGGGTGAGATACAATAACAGGAAATATAATACATAACGCACTAATTTAGAAATAAATAGTACGGCTTTGATTTGCCTCTTGGCATTTATTATTTCGAGATTGCGTATTTTTATGCCTTTGAAGAATTTACCTTTTTGGCGGATTATTTTGCGGTCTATTACCTTGAAAAACAAATGATTGACGGCTATAAAGAGAATGAAAATCATTATTACGACCAACAGGCTTAATCCTATCATTTTCAGGATGTTGGCGAGCGAGGTGCTTTCCTTGTAGTCCTGTATTGAGGCGAGAAGCAAGCGTTGATATTCGCCGGCGAGGTCTTCGCGCCGGACGTCGTTCCAGAGGGCGTCGAGGTCGGAAACCGAGATAAGGATGATGTTGTCGAAAATGATGTCATGCGTCGAACCGCTGTTCATGACAGTGAGCGAATCGTTCTTGAGGATAAACTCTTTGGCGGATTGCAACAGTTTCTGAGAGGCGCGCTCAGCCCGTTCCTGCGGAGTGAAGGCGCCGAACTTGGTATAGATGAACAGAACGGTGTCCTGAAGAATCGTTACCGGCGCTCCTGTGGACGTCCGCTTGAGTGAATCAATCTGGCGGCGCATAGCCGACTGCCGGAGAGAATCGGCGGAACGTATTTGCTTCAACTCACGCTCTAACTCCTGACGACGCGCCTTATCGTTGAACGCTTCCGACAACTGCTTCAATACGATAGACTCTTTTAATGACGCTGCAACTTCCTCTGTCTGAGCCTTTTGCATCAAATCAACCGCCTCCGAATTGTTCTCAAAAACGCTATCGGTCTTGGCGGCAACTTTAACCGTATCTTCCTGTGCTGCAATACATTGTGAGGTGATTATCAGCAAAACACATAACAAATGCTTGATTTTTTTTCTCTCCATTCCCTTAAAAATTTGTGCAAAGATACAAATTTCTTTCTAAAATAATAGAAAAAATTATTCCTCGCTAATTTCAATCACATGGCTTACCGTGTGCGACGACGAGAAAACGTTGATTCCCACAGTCATAAGGTACTCGCCCGAATATGTTTTGCCATGACATTGCAAGCGTGAGCGCGAACCGGGTAACATATTGATTTCCTCCGTTTTATACATCTTATCCGCTTGTAATCCGCTTAGTTTCAGCGGTTGGATATTTTCGCGGTAGCGCGGATGCAGGTCGAAAGTGAAGAGTACGGCATGGCTTTTGCTTGTGTCGGCAAAGAGCACGGCTGCATGGTCTCCGTCGTACGGCGATTGCAGGCGATACTGGTCGCCTTCGGAGATGACCGGAGCCAGACGCCGATAATTGGCGACCGCATTGCGACAATAAACCTGTTCGTCATCTTTGAGTTCATGAATACGGATGTCGAAACCGAGTTTGCCCATCATCGCTACGTCGGTACGGAACTTGACGGGCTGCTTGCCCCAGGTCGTAACGTGTGCCGAGAGTGTTTTCGACGGGAAAAAATACCCGAATCCCCACTGGATAAAGATGCGTTCAACGGCATCGGTATTGTCGCTCGGCCAAAACTCGGTGAAGTATTTAAGCGCTTCATAATCAGTGCGCCCGCCACCTCCTGAGCAAAGCATCATCGGCACCTTGGGGTATTTGTTTTTTACGCGCTCAAGCACCTTGTACAGCCCACGCACATGTTCGATATAGATATGCGACTGTTTCATTTTGAGGTAAGGCGAGTAGATGTTCGTTATCGGGCTGTTGCAATCCCATTTGAAATAGGCAATGCCTGGATACGCGGTCAGCAGGTTGTCCACAATACTGAAAACATAGTCCTGAACCTGCGGATTGCTCATGTCGAGTACGAGTTGGTTACGGAAATAATACTCGTCGCGGTTAGGCAGCGTGATAACCCAGTCTTTATGCTTCTCGTAGAGTTCGCTTTTGGGATTAACCATCTCAGGTTCAATCCAGATGCCGAATTTGATGTTGCGTTTCGCCGCTTCCTCCACGAGTTTGCCTACGCCGTTAGGCAGCTTGTCGCGCGTCACTTCCCAGTCGCCAAGTCCCTGGCGATCACTGCTTCGCGGATATTTGTTGCCAAACCAGCCGTCGTCCAAAAGGAACATATCGACGCCTAACTTCACAGCCTCGTCCATGATAGTTAACAATTTTTCTTCATTGAAATCGAAATACGTTGCTTCCCAGTTGTTTAGCAGCGTCAGGCGTGGTTGGTCGCCATCCTTGAGTTGATAGCGGCGCGCCCAGGAATGGAAGTTGCGCGAAGCCCGACCTGTGCCTGAAGAGCTGAAAGTGAAGTAGAAATCGGGCGTGCGGAAGGTCTCGCCTGGCTGCAATCCGTACTCCGAAGCGTAGGGGTTGATGCCCGACAGCAGCCGCAGTTTGTTGTATTGGTCAATCTCGAAAGTAAAACGGTAATTGCCTGTCCATCCGATAGTTCCGAGCACTACATCGCCCGCTTGCTCCTGCGCTTTGCCGTTCAGGGCGACGATGAAAAACGGACTGCAGAACATATCGGCTCGGCTTCCGAGTTTGGTATCGAGTATTTTCTTGCCGAAGGCAAGAGGCGTCTCGGTCATCATCGCTTCATGCGCCCAATCACCGGCAAATTCGGTCAGAAAATACTGATTAGCAGATAGATGTAGCAGCGATGAAGCGTATTTATAAAGCGTCACGGGCTTCTTCTCGCTATGCGTAATTTCGGCGTATTCCGTGATGACGTCGGTCTTGGCATAAGCCGTGAAGTGCAATTTCACTTCAACAGGATATTTGTCGTCCTTTAAAGTGATAACGGTCTCATTAACATGCTGTTGCGCCTGTTTTGTCTCGTGCGAAACATACTTTAGCAGTAGTGACGGGTTGCCGTCGTTGTGCAGAATGTGTATGGCCGGCTCGAAATAATCTTCCATGCCGTGTGTCAGATAAGCCTCGCCCTGATTGCCGAGATGAGCGAGGTCGGCGCTGTGGTTCAGGCGTTTACCGAGATAGATTTGATACAGTCGCCCATTCCCGCCGACGCGGTAAATAAGGCTTGTGTTGTCGGTTGTGATACTGATTACTGTCGGCTCCTGAGCCTTAACTACAATGTTTGCAGCAAATAACATGCTGATAATAAAAACAAAATACTTTTTCATGTTGATATAATTTTATAAATTCATTTCAATCAGTTCGTCAATGATTTTGCGATCGTTCGACAAAGCCGGAACCTTGTGTTGGCCGCCGAGTTTGTTATGTTTTTTGAGCCAGTCAAAGAACAGGTTTTCGCGTGCGGCAATGATTTCGAGTCTTTCGAGCGAAATTTCTTTATAACGTTTGGCCTCGTAATCGGAATTAAGTTGTTGCAGAGCGTCGTCAAGCAGGGCGGCAAATTCATCGAGCGATTCCGGGCGACGTTCGAACTCAATAATCCATTGATGACGGCCTTTGCCTTTGTCGAGCAACATCTGCGGGGCGGCAGTGTAAGCATTGACGATAGCGCCGGTTTGTTCGCAGGCTTTACGTATTCCTTTTTCTGCGTTATCGACCATCAGCTCTTCGCCGAAGGCATTGATAAACAGTTTTGTGCGTCCGGTTATGACGAACTTGTGCGGGAAGACGGAGGTGAACCTGACGGTATCGCCGATAAGGTATCGCCAAAGTCCTCCCACGGTCGATATCAGCATGGCATAATTGACGCCGGTCTTTACATCTTCGAGCGGGAGGGATGTCGGATTGTCCGAATTTGACAGTTCGTCCAAGGGGATAAATTCGTAGAATATCCCATAATCAAGCATCAGCAACATGCTGTGGTCGGCAGGGTCATCCTGAAGCCCGAAGAACCCCTCCGAGGCATTGTAAGTCTCCATGTAGTGCATCTTTTCCGACGGTATTAGCCGTTCGTACTGGCTGCGGTAGGGTTCGAATCCGACGCCGCCGTGAAAGAAAACCTCCAAGTTAGGCCATATCTGGTCAAGCGTTTCCTTGCCGCTTTTTTTCAACACAGCCTTTATCAGTACGAGCATCCACGAAGGTATTCCCGACAGGCTTACCACGTCCTCATTCCGGGTCGCCTCAACTATCGCCTCGATTTTAGCTTCCCATTCGTCCATCAGAATAATTTTCTTGTCCGGAACGCGAATCATGTTGACAAGCGGGTTCAGGTTTTGCAACAAAACGGCTGAAAGATCTCCGCAATGCGCTTTGGCATTGAGCGCCAACGGGCTGTGGCTGCCGCCTAATATCAGCCCTTTCTTCGAGAAGAACCGCGACTGAGGATTATTGCGAAGATAGAGCGCCACGGAATCGAATCCGCCACGATAATGACAGTCGTGAAGTATCTCGCTCGTGACGGGGATATATTTGCTGCGATCGTTGGTGGTGCCGCTACTCTTGGCATACCACCGCACAACGGAAGGCCACAGGACATCTTTCTCACCGTCAATCATTCGCCGGATGAAAGGCTGCAAGTCTTCGTAGGCCGATACGGGGACGCGGCGGCTGTATGTCGCATAGTCCTTGAGGTCGGAATATCCGTATCGTTTTCCCCATTCCGTATCTTTAGCCCTTCGCATCAGCCGGACAAACTGTTTTTCCTGAAGCATGGCAGTCTGTCTCGCATACAATCCTATTTTCTGCGCTCTCGCTGCGAAAATTGGGGATATTATTTTGGTTAATAAATCCATATTCACAAGTATTTATATTAAAAAATTATTAAAAATACCGCAAATATAGCGAATAATAATCAAAAAGGCAAAAAGTCGGAAAAATTTCTTTGCAAATTCTTATTTATCGTTTATCTTTGTAGTTTGTAAAGATGAGGTAAAAGTTATCGGATATGAATAAGATTAGATTAATAATTGTAGCAGCATTAACGCTTATATTGACTGTTCCGTGTTTCGGAAATAATGCTGATATTAAGAGGAAGAAGAAGAAAGAAATCTCCTCCGAACTCTTATTTTCTGAAAAATTTTCTGACAACGTGAGCAATTGTGAGCGGAGTAATGACTTTACTGCCTTATTATAAGGCGGTTATATATTTATGAGGATAGGAATACTTTCTTCAGGCGGGGATTGTCCTGGTATTAACGCCACTATCAGAGGTGTCGGTAAGACTGCTATGTTGCATTACGGCATGGAAGTTGTCGGTGTCCATAATGGCTTTTCCGGCCTTTTGAATAAGGATATTGAGGTCTTCAACGAGCGTAAATTATCCGGAATCCTGAATCTTGGCGGCACTATTCTCGGCACCTCGCGCGAGAAGCCGTTTAAGAAAATGATTGATTCGGGCGACAATACCAAACCACAGATTATTCTGCAAAACTATATAGATTTAAAACTCGACTGTATTGTCTGTATCGGGGGAAACGGCACGCAAAAGACAGCCTATAAGTTGTCGAAGTTGGGCATGAACGTCATCGGAGTGCCTAAAACTATCGACAATGACGTCTTCGGCACTGACATGACTTTTGGCTTCGACACGGCGGTTGACATAGCGACCGACGCTATCGACCGACTTCATTCGACGGCAAGTTCGCATAAACGTGTGATGGTGGTCGAAGTAATGGGACATAAAGCCGGTTGGATCGCCCTTTACGCCGGGATGGCGGGAGGCGCGGATGTCATCCTCATCCCCGAACTCAGTTTCAATACCGACAAGGTGAATGAAAAGATATTAGAGCGCGCGCAAAACGGAAAACCATACTCAATAGTCGTTATTGCCGAGGGTTTGCAGACCGGAAGCGACCACCCCTCCGATTATATTTCACGAGAGATACACGAAACTACGGGTTTGGAGGTGCGCACCACAGTGCTGGGGTACATTCAGCGCGGCGGCAATCCATCGCCTTTCGATCGTAATCTTGCAACGCGGCTTGGCGGTCATGCAACGGAACTGATTGCTCGCGGAGAGTTCGGACGGATGGTTTGCATCAAAGGCGACAGCGTCTCCTCGGTAGAATTGGCCGAAGTAGCCGGAAAAACAAAACTCGTTCCGATAGATCATGAACTTATCAGGCAAGGAACAAGTATGGGAATATCCTTCGGGGTTTAATTGTTGATTGTGTCTATATATTCGCCGTTACCCATCTTACTTTTGAGGTTGATGATAAGTTTCTGGGTATTTTTATCGTTTTGTATCTTGTTGATAACGGTTTTGGCGGCAAGTTGTTGCGATTCTTTTTTGGTGTTTCCCACGCCCGTAGCTATCGGGGCGCCTTCGATAGACACGCTTGTCTGGAATACGGTAGCGCTATCTTCGTTGATAAACGTACCTATCAGGTCGAACGTAATATTCAGTTTCGATTTCTGCCCCCATTCCAAAAGGCGGGACTTGAAATTCATCTCTTGGTTAGCCACTCTATCAAGCGAAATGTTATTGGCTATCATCTTTTCTTTCACGAATTTACGGCATACGTTGTATCCCTGGTCAAGATATATCGCCCCGATCAATGCTTCGAGGGCGTTGCCGAACATAAATTTATGATGTGCTGCGGCGTATGGCATTGATGTCACTTTTTTATCAATGCCGAGGCGCAATGCAATAGTATTCATGCTGTCGCGCTGCACGATTTTTGAGCGCGTACTGGTGAGAAATCCTTCCCGTTTATTCGGGTAGTGTTCATAAACGATATCCGCAATGATAGCCTCCAATATCGCGTCGCCGAGAAATTCGAGGCGTTCATTGTTGTAGCGTTGACCTTCGGGGAGTGATGATGAAATGGAACTGTGAATGAAAGCCTGCTCGTATAAGTCAACATTGTCGGGATAAAAACCGAGAATGTTGTATAAAGATGAATAAGGCTCTTTATGTTTGTTCTTGGAAATCCTTATTTTGTTAGCTAACTTACTGAAAATCACTATGGTACAAATTTTTTGACTATTATGCTTGCATTATGCCCGCCGAAGCCGAAAGTGTTGGAAAAGGCGGCATTAACAGTCCTTTCCTGGGCTTTGTTGAATGTGAAATTAAGATTGTAGTCGATTTCCGGGTCGCGGTCGTCGTCTGCATGGTTGATTGTCGGCGGAATAATTCCTTTAGTGACCGACAGAATGCACACTAAGGCTTCTAATGCTCCGGTAGCGCCAAGCATGTGTCCGGTCATCGACTTTGTAGAGCTGATATTCATGTCATAAGCGTGGCTGCCGAATACCGACTTGATAGCCTTCACTTCCGAGATATCGCCAACGGGTGTGGAGGTGCCGTGAACATTGATATAATCTATTTGTTCGGGCGTCATTTCCGCATCCTCAAGGGCATTGCGCATGACGAGAATGGCGCCCAGTCCTTCGGGATGCGAGGCGGTAAGATGGTAAGCGTCGGCCGACAAACCCGCACCCGCTATTTCGCCGTAGATATGCGCACCGCGGTCGATGGCGTGCTTCATTTCTTCCAAGATGATGCATGCACCGCCTTCTCCGATGACGAAGCCGTCGCGACTTCCGCTGAATGGCCTCGAGGCCGTCTCCGGCGAATCGTTACGTGTCGAAAGGGCGTTCATAGCATTAAAACCGCCTATTCCGACTATCGAGATCGGGGCTTCCGAACCACCGGTGACTATCATGTCGGCCTTTCCTAAACGGATATAATTGTAGGCGTCGATAATAGCGTTGGTAGATGAAGCGCAAGCCGAAACAGTCGCGAAATTAGGGCCGCGAAAGCCGTATTTCATCGAAATCAAGCCGGCTGAGATGTCGGAAATGATTTTCGTAATAAAAAACGGGTTGAAGCGCGGGCCTCGTTCCGGATCGTATGCCAACACTTCGTCCTGGAACGAAATTATACCGCCTATACCGGATGCAAAAATCACACCCGCACGGTCTTTATTGACTTTCTCAAGGTCGATAGCCGCATCGGAGATGGCCTCCTGTGTCGATGCCATAGCATATTGCGTATAAAGATCGCACTTGCGGGCTTCCTTTTTGTCCGAAAAATAGTTCAGAGGGTCGAAATTCTTGACTTCACAAGCGAATTGCGTCTTGAACTTAGAGGCGTCAAAGCGAGTAACAGGCGCGGCGCCGCTAACACCTTTGACCAACGCTTGCCATGTATCGGCGACGGTATTGCCCAACGGTGTTACTGCCCCAAGACCTGTTACTACAACTCTTTTCAGTTCCATGAGAGTAGGATTGGTTACTTAGAGTTGCTTTCTATATAAGCGATCGCGTCGCCTACTGTGGAAATTTTCTCTGCTTGGTCATCCGGAATGGACAGTCCAAATTCCTTCTCAAACTCCATAATTAACTCTACGGTGTCGAGCGAATCGGCTCCCAAATCGTTTGTGAAGCTCGCCTGATCGGTGACTTCGGATTCTTCGACGCTTAATTTGTCAACAATAATCGCTTTAACGCGAGATGATAAATCTGACATAATCTTAAAATTTTAATTAATACTAAATACTTTTTTCTATCTTTGCGGCTGCAAAGGAACGCATTTTTTTGCATAAGAGACAAATAATAGAATGAAAAAATAAAGAATTATGCACAAAAATTTGAGATATGTGCAAAATATTATAATTGAGTTTTTATGAAAATTATTGCTGTATTAGCTTCCGGTTCAGGGACAAACGCCGAAAATATCGCGAAATATTTCGAGAATAATAGCGAGATTCGCGTAGGATTGATTATATCGAACAGACTTAAGGCCGGCGTTCATGCGAGGGCGTTAAGTTTGGGTGTGCCGTCGTTCACATTTTCAAATGAAGAATTTCGGGACGGCTCGAAAATATTGGCGAAACTTTCGGAATATAATGTTGATTTCATTGTACTTGCCGGCTTCATGTCGTTACTGCCGCCTGTTATTATTAATGAATATAAGGACAGGATAGTAAACATACATCCGGCGTTGTTGCCGAAGTATGGCGGGAAGGGCATGTTCGGGCGACATGTTCATGAAGCGGTTGTGGCTTCGGGTGAGAAGGAAACGGGAATAACGGTGCATTTTGTGAATGAGCGTTATGATGAAGGGGAAATCATTTTCCGGTCGGTCATGCCGGTCTGTCCTTCCGACACGGTTGAGGACGTTGAGCGGAAAGTACATGCCTTGGAATACGCACACTATCCGGCAGTAATTGAGAATATTGTAAAAAACCTTTAAAACTTGGGACGTTGTGATTTTTTTTGACTATCTTTGTCGTGAAAAAGAGTAAATATGGAGAGATTCAGCGAAAAGTGTCGCCTTATTTTCGAGAAGGCGACGACCGATTATCATAAGAAAGACGACGTGGATGCGTCGTTTGAAAATCCTTATGCTGATAAGAGCATAGAAAGTTATCTATACCTGAAAAGCATGACGGACGCTATCCAGTGGCATCTCGAGGACATTATCCGCGACCCGGAAATCGACCCTGTTAAGGCCTTGCGGATAAAACGGCGCATCGACAAACTTAACCAGAAACGTACTGACCTCGTTGAAAATATAGATGATTTTTTCCTCGAAAAGTTTAAAAATGTTGTATTCTTGCCGGATGCCGTAATAAACACCGAAAGTCCGGCATGGGCTATCGATCGGTTGTCGATTCTTGTTTTGAAAATATATCATTGGCAGATCGAGGCTGACAGAGCCGACACGAGTGAACAACAGAAGGAAATCTGCCGGTTGAAACTTGAAATATTGAAAGAGCAGAAGTCCGATTTGTCGCTTTCTATCGATCAGTTGTTATCGGATATTAATGATGGTCGTAAACGTATGAAAGTCTATAAACAGATGAAAATGTATAACGACCCGTCGCTCAACCCTGTATTATATAGACGGAAATAGATGGCTAAAAATCTGATAATAAGGTTCTCTGCGATAGGGGACGTGGCGATGACCATTCCGGTGATATATTCGGTTGCCAAGGCGTATCCTGAGGATTCGTTTACTGTGCTCACGCAGACATTTCTTATGCCTCTCTTCATCAATCATCCTGCTAATGTGAGTATTATGGGTATCAATACCAATACGACCGAGAAATCTTTTCTCGGATACATGCACTACGTGATGATATTGAAGAAATACCGTTTCGACAGGGTAATTGACTTGCATTGCGTTATTCGCTCTCACATTGTCAGGCTTTTATTTTCGTTATGGGGCAAGAAAGTTTACCGCATTGACAAGAGACGCGATGAGCGTAAACTGCTCACTGTTAGGCCGCCTAAAGAAATACATCAACTGCGGCCGGTTATATCCTCGTACGCCGATGTTTTCGAACATGCCGGATATAAATATAAGGCGACATTCGTATCATTATTCGATAACTATTCGATTGATGATAAGTCGGTTATGGATATGGTAGGCTCTAAGGTCGGTTTTTGGGTCGGTATTGCGCCTTTTGCAAAACATCAGGGCAAAATATATCCGTTGGACAAAATGGAAAAAGTCGTGGAAACGTTGTCGAAGCAGCCTGGTGTGCGACTGTTCTTATTCGGCGGTCGCGGAGAGGAAAATAATGTATTATCCTTATGGTCGGACAGATATGAAAATGTAGTTAATACGATCGGACTTTTTTCGCTTGACATGGAATTGGCGTTGATAAGTCGGCTCGATGTGCTTTTAAGCATGGATTCGGCGAACATGCACTTTGCGTCGCTTGTCGGGACAAAAGTTATTTCCGTATGGGGTGCGACACATCCTTTCGCCGGATTCTATGGCTACAATCAGCCATCCGACTATGCCGTTCAGGTAATGCTTCCCTGCCGCCCATGTTCGATTTACGGCAACAAACCTTGTTATCGAGGCGATTTTGCTTGCATGACTAATATTGAGCCGGAAACGATTGTGACAAAAATCAGGGAGTCGCTTTCCGTTTCTTGAATATCTTAAAAAAACGTTTTCGACGTGTTCGCGCCCTGTTATATCGCAACTTAACCGCAATAGCCTGTTTCATAAGCGTTTCCGGTAACGACCGCACGCGCAGATACTCTCTTATTACATATTCAAACAAATCCATCCTGAAAGTAAATCTGGTAAGATTTTCCAGGCAAGTATTAAGCGGAACAGTCTCGCCTTCAGGCACAAACTTCATCCTGTTGTTGTCGATTAGCGAAAAAGTGTATCGCCCGTCGGATGTGGGCTGAAACAGTACATTTGTGCGGTTAAGATCTTGATGCAGAACGCCTTTGAGATGCAATTCGGCGGCGAACGCTGCAAAACAGTCTGCCATCACTTTGTTAAATTCCTGTTTATCAACCAATTCTTCTGTCACAGGATGGGAATAATCGGCTTCCGAGATAAAATATCCATATTTCAACATTCCGTTCTTAAACTGCTCTATATAAGCGATTTCTCTTGGCGTCTTGACGCCCCTTCCGCGCAATTCTTTAGCATTATAAAACGCTCTTTCCGCCTTGCTGCTGCGAAAAAAAGTATAAACAATGCGTTGAAATAGGTTCGGACACTTAAACCGTTTTACTATAAGCTCTTTATGCAGGTTGTTTGTATCGTCCGGCGCAAACGATTTTATGATATTACGTTTATCGTAAAGCGTCTTGCCGGAGGTGTCAAACGTCTTAATAATGAAGTCGGTAAACATTTTTACGGAGACTTCGTTTTGATCTATTTCGCTTAAAACTGTTTTTATTTTCACTATCAAAAAATTCGGTTTAAGGGATGCAAAATTAAAAATAATTCGAGAAAAATCAAGCTGTTAAAAAGAAAATATGTAATTTTGCGGCAAAAATTCAGTCATGCGAAAGAAATATCTCTTTTTTGTATCACATTCATACTCCTTTTCGATAATGCGTCCGCTACAAGCTGAGATTGTGAAACGCGGCGACGAAGCGGCATGGTTTATCGAACAGGGATGCGAAAATTTTCTGGCGCCCGAAGAGCGACTTCTGCAAACTATACGGCAAGTAATTGATTATAACCCATTTGCCGTATTTGCTCCAGGCAATCTGATATATGACTTCTTCCCCGGCATAAAGGTCGCCCTGTTTCATGGCTATGCTATGAAGAAACGCATAGAAAAAATTGACGACCATTTCACAATACGCGGATGGTTTGACATGTATTGCACGCAAGGCGAGAGCAGTACGCCTTACTTCAAAATGTTGGAAAAAAAATACGGCTTTTTCAAAATATACGAAACGGGTTGGTGTAAAGCCGATACATTTTTCGCCTCCGATTTGCCCGAACCGGCAAAGTCTCCCATACCAACAATCTTGTATTCGCCGACATTCTCTAAAAATATATGTTCTGCCGAAGAGCTATATCCCGTCATCGAACAACTTGCCGTAGAAAAACGATGGAACTGGCTCATAACATTTCACCCCAAAATTAACAGCGCCGACTTGATCCGAAAGTATGAGGACTTGGGAAATAAATATCCGAATGTTTGTTTTCAGCGTTATAACAACGGACTTGAAACGTTTCTGAAATCCGACGTCATGCTGTGCGACAGTTCTTCAATAATTGTAGAATATATGATGTTAAACAGGCCTGTAGTCACTTATCGAAATACTCATCCGGGTGATTTTTTGATTGATGTGACCGACAAGACTTGTATCGGCGCAGCGATTGAACGCGCCCTGACATATCCTCCCGAACTAATGGAGAATATCAAAAAATATGTGCATTTTCACGAAGCGCATTGCGACGGAAATAATTGTGCAAGAGTTTTAGACGCCGTTTCCGATTTTGCCGCCAACTATGCCGGTAAACTCAAACGCAAACCCCTGAATCTCATCCGAAAACTTAAACTCAGACTCAAATTGCACTATTACGGATTCTGATGCCGCCTCTCGCGTGCCCAATCACTTCCGGCCGAAATCCGCAGGTATTTCGCCCCACTTAGAGGTTTCCCATTTGAGGATTTTGTTCGGGTATTCATGCTCGCGAAGCCATTTTTCGGCTCGCTCTATGAGATCGAAAATCACGCCATTATTCGGCGTGCGGATGAGTTTTGTGTTGCATTTTTTCCGGCTGACCCATAGAATCGCGTTGTGGCTGTCGGAATAGACGGGCATAGCGCAGCCGGTCTTATGAAAAAGCGCCAAGCCGTGCACTATCGCTAAAAACTCGCCGATATTATTAGTTCCCTGTTTTAACGGCCCTACATGGAATATTTCCTGGCCGGTCTCGATATAGACGCCGCGGTATTCCATATCGCCGGGATTACCGCTGCAGGCGGCATCGACGGCGATGCTTTCCACGATATAAGGCGGGACGGCATCACTATGCTTCTTCGCCACAGGCGTTAAAGGCGCGCCGGCGAAAGCATCCTTAGCCTCTTCCAATGTGTCGAAAGACTTGAAAATAGCGCCTTTGAATCCTTTTATCTGTAACTGGCATGAAGTCCAATCGGAATAAATTCCGGGACTGACGCCATGCCACACTACATAATACTTTTGCTTTTTTGACATCCGATATAACTAAAAAAACACTGCAAATATATAAAAACTTTTTCATTTTCCTTGCTAATTATTTTAACTTCAACTATCTTTGCAGGCTGATATAAGATATTTTTTAATGAGAAGAATTTTCCTCATAGGGTATATGGGGGCGGGTAAGACGACGATAGGCAGGGCTTTGGCTCGCCGTATGGGCATTTCTTACATCGACACTGACAGTTTTATCGAGAACCGTTATCACGGCAGGATAAGTGATATTTTTGCTTCCATCGGGGAAGAGCGATTCCGGGATATAGAACGTCGTGTGCTGGATGAGGTGTCGGAGTTCGAGGACATAGTTATTTCGACCGGCGGCGGCCTGCCGTGTTTCAACGACAACATGTCCGTTATGAACACAAAAGGGACAACGGTTTATCTCATGGCTCCCGTCGAGGAACTTGCTGCGCGGCTTGAAGTCGGCAAAACGGTTCGCCCGGTGCTTAAAGGGCGCTCCGGCGATGAGTTGGTCGATTTCATACGCGAGAACCTCGAACAGCGCCGACATTTTTATGAGCAGGCGCAAATATGGTTGGATTCGGCCAAGATGGACGACGACCGCGCTGTTGATGTATTGACCGAACAATTGATACATCTGATAGATGAACATTAAATATTTAGATTTAAAAATATGGCAGAAGAAGCAAAAGTAAAGACGCTCGAACAGGTAGCAATACGGTTTTCGGGCGATAGCGGAGATGGGATGCAACTTACGGGCACCATTTTCTCTAACTTGTCGGCAGCCTTGGGGAACGATATTTCGACCTTCCCCGACTATCCGGCAGAAGTACGCGCACCTCAAGGCTCGTTGAGCGGCATTTCGGGCTTTCAGGTACACATCGGTTCAAAGAAGATCCTCACGCCGGGCGACAAGGCAGATGTGTTAGTCGCTATGAATCCGGCGGCGCTGAAAGTGAATGTCAAGAACCTGAAACGCGATTCGATTGTCATAATCGACACCGATTCGTTTACTAAAAAAGACCTCGAAAAGGCCGAATTTAAGACCGAAGACCCGTTCGCGGAACTCGGTCTGGGCAGTTTGCAGGTTGTCGCTGCACCTATATCGACTATGGTTAAGGACAGTTTGGCTGAGTTCGGCCTCGATTTGAAATCGGCGTTGCGGTGTAAAAATATGTTTACTCTCGGTCTCGTTTGCTGGCTGTTCGACCGGCCTCTCACTGCGGCTACCGACTATCTTCAAAAGAAATTCGCTAAGAAACCGGCTATCGCTCAGGCAAATATCAAGGCGCTGGCCGACGGTTACAACTACGGCCATAATATCCAGGCCTCCGTTTCGACATATCGTATCGAGGGCAAGGAGCAGGAACCGGGCATTTATATGGACGTCAACGGCAACAATGCCGTTTCTTACGGGCTTATCGCGGCAGCCGAGAAAGCCGGATTGAGGCTGTTCTTAGGCAGTTACCCTATTACACCGGCGACCGACATCCTCCAGGAACTTGCTAAACACAAGAATCTTGGCGTGATAACGATTCAGGCCGAAGACGAGATTGCCGGTATCTGTACGGCTATAGGCGCAAGTTTTGCCGGTTGCCTCGGCGTCACATCGACATCAGGGCCGGGATTGGCATTGAAAAGCGAGGCGATAGGCTTGGCCGTCATTGCCGAACTGCCGCTCGTAGTGGTTGACGTGCAGCGCGGAGGGCCATCGACGGGTATGCCGACAAAAAGCGAGCAGACCGACTTAATGCAGGCGCTTTATGGTCGTAACGGCGAAAGTCCGGCGGTTGTGGTCGCCGCATCGACGCCGTCGAACTGCTTCGACATGGCTTATTGGGCAAGCAAACTTGCGGTAGAGCACATGACACCGGTAATCTTAATGACCGACGCTTTCATTGCTAACGGCTCATCGGCCTGGCGTATCCCCGACCTGTCGGATTATCCTGCTATCCAACCTAATTATGTCGATAAATACGACGATGAGAAAGTATGGAAACCTTATCGTAGAGACGAAGATTCGCTCGTCCGCTATTGGGCTGTCCCGGGCACCGAAGGCTTTGCGCATCGTATCGGCGGCCTCGAAAAGGATTATGATACGAGTTCCATATCCACAGACCCGAAAAATCACCAGAAAATGGTGATTACCCGTCAGGCTAAAATCGACAAAATAGCCGATTATATACCTCCGCTTGAGGTTATTGGCGATGCTGACGCCGAGTTGTTAATCGTGGGATGGGGAGGCACTTACGGCCATCTTTACGAGGCGATGGAAATAATGCAATCGCAAGGCCATAAGGTGGCGTTAGCGCATTTTCATTACATCAACCCGCTGCCGAAGAACACCGCTGATGTGCTCAAACGCTATCCTAAAGTCGTTGTTGCAGAGCAGAATAACGGACAGTTTGCCAACTATTTACGTAGTAAAACAGACGGCTTCAGCCCATACAAATTCAACCGTATCAAAGGGCAACCCTTCGTGGTTTCTCGCTTGGTTGAGGAGTTTAATAAATTGATCGAAAATTAAAACGGAAGAAAATATGAATACTACATTCGAAGCAAAAGATTATAAGAGCGACCAGAACGTGCGTTGGTGCCCGGGCTGTGGCGACCATGCCGTGCTGAATTGCATTCACAAGGCTATGGCCAAGATCGGCGTCGCACCGCATAATATCGCTGTTATTTCGGGTATAGGCTGCTCCTCGCGTCTGCCTTATTACATGAACTCATACGGCTTCCACACGATTCATGGTCGCGGAGCGGCAATATCGACCGGTGTCAAAACCGCGCGTCCGGACTTGAGCGTCTGGCTCGTTACCGGCGACGGCGACAGCCTTGCTATCGGCGGCAATCACTTTATTCATGCCGTACGCCGCAATGTTGATATAAACATCGTGCTGATGAATAACAAGATTTATGGCCTCACCAAAGGACAATATTCGCCGACATCCGACCGCGGATTCGTATCTAAAAGTTCGCCCTACGGCACTGTCGAAGAGCCTTTTGTGCCGGCCGAACTCACTCTCGGTGCGCGTGGCACGTTTTTTGCCCGCTCGTTGGATGTTGACCTTCAGAACTTGCCCGACATTTTCACTGCCGCAGCTCGACATCAGGGCGCTGCCGTGACGGAGGTGCTTGTCAACTGCGTCATCTTCAACAACGGTATTCACACCCGGATATCCGACCGTGAGTTCCGTGCCGACCATACTATCTTCCTGCGCCACGGCGAGAAGATGCTTTTCGGCAAAGAGAATAATCGCGGCATAGTCCTCGAAGGCCTGCGCCTCAAAGCGGTTACAATCGGCGAAGACGGCTATACCATCGACGACATCCTCGTTCACGACGCCCATGAACAGGATAACACCCTGCACCTGATGCTCTCAATGATGAAAGACGATATGCCGGTAGCCTTAGGCGTAATCCGCGATGTCGCCGCTCCGACCTACGATCAGTCTGTCCATCAGCAGATAGCCGACGTTAAAGCCAAGAAGTCCGCTCGTACACTGCGCGAACTGCTCATGGAAGGTGAGACTTGGGAGATAAAATAACTCGCTGATAATAAGCGATTTTAGGAATTTAATCAAAAAAAGTTCCCTACAATTTTGTGGGGGATTTTTTTTTTATTACCTTTGCCGCCGATTTCATTGTTTTTTCCGATTTATTCTGTTCTGTCGGAATAGAAGGGAAAACGGTCCCATAGCTCAGTTGGTTAGAGCATCTGACTCATAATCAGGGGGTCCTTGGTTCAAGCCCAAGTGGGACCACACATAAACAAAGAGGTTTGCAAACGATTGTGAGCCTCTTTTTTATTTTATGGCGCCATTTATCCCGTCATTTATCCCGTCATTTTGCTGTGGGTATAACAATCATCGGGTATCTATGCCGCAGCAGGATGTAGTTGACGAGCAATCGGGCGATGCGTAATCGAACATCTCGCCGGAGGGCGTGATATTGGGGCGGGTCTTGTAAACTCCGGTATGGATTTTGTACTTATACGAACCGTCGTGGCTCACTTTGTAAATGTGTTTTTATTGGATTTTTGAAGGATATGTGCTGCTAACTAATCATAATAATTCACAAAATAATATAATAAAAAGAAACCGGGCTGGTCATAGACCGGTGAGGAAGGTTGCGGTGGCAAACAGTGAGAAAAACGTGTATTCAACACGGTTTTCCGGCATCTTGTGGAATCGAAAATCGGTGTGGGCGGAAATATACAGATTAGGAAATAAGCGAGGGTAGGGGGTGGGGCGGAATTGCGGATTTCGAGAATTTTCTTTTTCTTTGTATCGTGTTTTAATAGACATGTTGGGATAAGTTGTTAGTGGAGTTGAATTGAGTTTGATTATTAGATTACTTTATTAATAACTTAAAGATTATTTGTATGAAAGGTGAAAAGAGTTGTTTTATCCCAAATGT